>DASXBC010000018.1:0-12016 GCA_036406355.1 Solirubrobacterales bacterium
TGACCTTGAGGCTGCCGGCTTTCTCCAGCTCGCCGCTCGTGCTGCCGGTCGGCGTGATCTTCACCTTCAGCGTCATCGCCTTCTTTGCTTTTTTCTTGACCTTGGCGATGCCTTTGCCGGTGACGGTCAGGCTGCCGCCGCTCGGCACCTTGACCTTGAGGGTCGCGGTGCCCTTGCCGGTGTCGAGCTTGACGCCGTTGAACTTCAGCGTCGGCTTCGTCACCTTGAGTTTCCCGACCCCGACCGCGGTCCCCCCCTGAGGGGTCGCGGCGGTGAGGGTCACCTGGTAGGTCCCGGGCTTGGTGCTCTTCGGCACCGAGACGGTGACCTTGCCGGTTCCGGTCGGGCCCGCCGGGGTGAAGGTCGTGGAGGCGGGTTTCGCCTTGCCGCCTTTGGCCGTCGTCGTCGCGCTCAGCGCGAAGCTCGGGACGGCCGGCGGGGTGCCGGCGTATTTCAGCGAGAACGCGACCTTGCCGCTGCCGCCGACGAACGCCTGCCCGGGTTTGGCGGGGCCCGCGATCTTCAGGTCGGCGGTGCCGAGCTGTGCCTGCTGGAGGCTGCCGCTGCAGAAGGCGTCACTTTCTTGCGGTGGTGGTTCAATCGTTGTGCAATGAATGGGCCTTGACGCCGGTTGGCTCGGGGAAACGACGCGGAACCCATACGCAATCGCGGTCCCGAACGGCCCCGCGAACGGACTACCGGCGGCCGGGGTCGGAAGCCCGAAGTCGGCGTCGACCGACCATTCCCCGTTCGCGCCTTCGGCTTCTTGGACCGGCGCCGAGAGATATCCGACCCCCTGCAGGCCGCTCGGGGGCCAGGAACCGCTGCCGAAGGCGCCTTTGATCAGTTCGAGTATTTCTTTTTCCATAGGGGTTTCCGCTTCGCCGGCGGCTTTCTGTAGCGCCGCGTTTATGACCGCCGAGGAAGCGGTGATCTCCCGAGCGACTTCTTCGTTGCGCGTGAAGACGATCGGGGAGCCTCCGCCGACCGGGGTGGCGGTGAGGGTGGCAGGCGGCACCGACCCGGGCGGCACCGCTATCCCAGCCAGGAATTGGACCGATTCGTTTTCTTCGTTCGGGCCACAAGCTGTTCCAGCGCCGAGCGTGCAGAGGTTGAAGTGAACCCGGACCGAGCCGATTCCCTGTGGCTGACTGAGCGCGAGGCTGTTCTGCTTGGGGAAGGCGCAGCCGCTGACCCCGAGCACGACGACGGAGACGGCGAGTAGCGCGACGAGAGGCTTGACGAGACGGCGGTCGCGGAGCACGAGACGCGGAAGCATATCGGGGCGCCCGGATTTGAACCGGGGACCTCGGCCACCCAAAGGCCGCGCGCTACCAGGCTGCGCCACGCCCCGAACGCGCCAAGTCTAGAGCCGGGCCCGGTGGGTCAGTGGTGGCGGGGCTTCTTGACCACCTGAACGGTGTGGGTTCGGGTCAGCTTCCCGGCCCCGGCGACGCTGATCGTCACCTTCACCTTGACCGTCAGCTTGCCGAGTCCCTTCAGCGCAGCGATCGCAGCGTGGGTCAGCTTCAGCTTCAGCGGCCGCTTCTTGTTCTGGGGGATCTTCGTGTGGCCGCGGCCGACGACGATCGTTTTCGTCACCTTCTTTTCGTCCTTGAAGAAGACCGACGGCGGCCCGACCGCCTTGGCCGTGGCCCCGATTCCGACGCTGCAGACGGGCGCGTCACAGAAAACGGACCCGACATGGATCGTCGGCTGTCCGGGGGTCCAGGGGATCCGTTTGGTGATCCAGACGACTTTGGCTTTGATCCTCGGGCCCGGCACCGGCGGCGAGGGCGGCGGCAGGGCCTTCGCGCTGGGGCGCCACGCGGGTTCATAGCTCTTGTCACCGGTCAGTGAGGTGACCGAGCCGGAGCCGTCCGCGTTCGCGATGTAGACCTTGTCGTTGTCGTCGGATTCGGTCGAGATGTTGCCGAAGTAGAAGCCGTGGAAGACGAGGCGCGAGCCGTCGGGCGACCAGGAGGGCGCCGGCCCGTTGACGTTCAGGCCCTGGACGATCGGGAGCCCGTGGTCGCCGCTGCCGTCGGCGTTGGCCACGCGCACGTAGCCGCCTTCCTGGTTGGTCGGCGCGGTGTTGCGGTAGGCGATCCTCGATCCGTCCGGCGACCAGGCCTCGAACATGAACTGGGTGTTGGAGGGCACGATCACCGGGGCGCCACCGCCGGCGGGCACGATGTGGAGATCGAGGAATTCGGCGGGATGCGCGGGAAAGCCGAAGGCGATCCTGCTGCCGTCCGGTGACCAGGCCGGTTCGCGGCCGCCGCCGTTGAGCAGCGGCGATTCCGGGCCGCTCCCGTTCGCGTTCTTCAGGTACACCTGGTTGCTGAACCAGTAGGCGATCCTGCTGCTGTCCGGCGACCAGCTCGGGTGCCCCCCGTGGGGGCTGATTTCCAACGGCTGCCCGGTGGTCCCGTCGGAGTCGACGACGAAGAGGAGCTGGCTGCCGGGGACGGCGACCCCGCGGGCATACGCGATCTTGGTCCCGTCCGGCGACCACGCCAATTCACCCAGGGGAACGTTGCCGTTCGCGTAGTGGGTCACCTGGACCGCGAGGTTGACCGACTGTTCGGGCGCGTCCGGTTCCATCACGTAGACGTTCGGCGTCGGCGGTTTCGCTTCGTTGAAGGTCGCGACGAAGGCGAGCTTCTTGCCGTCGGGGGACCAGACGGGTTGGGAGTCGTAGCTGGTCGCGCCGTTATCGGTCAGATTGGTGATGTCGCCCGGGTTGTCGGGGTCGAGCAGGCAGATGTCGAGGTCGCACCGGTAGGCGATTTCCTTCGGCGCCGCCGACGCCGACGGCGTCGCGACGGCCGCCGAGCCGAGAGCGGCGATCGCGCATACGAGCAGTGGACGAGTCACAAATCGGATCCGTGCCAGCCTAGTGGCTCGGGTCGGCGCCCGCTACCCCTGAAGGCGCTCGGACTCGCGCCGGATCTCCTCCTCGGTGATCGGCTTGCGCGCGTAGACGTCCCAGGCGTTGGCAGCGACCCCTATGCCCCAACCGGCGATCACGAAGGCCGGCCAGAAGAATCCGGCGCCGGTCACGGCCCAGATCACCACCAGCATCGCGTTGACCAGAACGTAGATGAAGACGTGGGTGCGGAAATCTCGCTTCTTCTTCAGCTGCGTGATCGCCTGTTCGCGCAACTCCTGATCGGTCCGGGTCGCCGACTCCATCCGCAGTCGTTCTATCAGGAGCGCGGCGGACTCGTTAGCTTTCCGGCGCGATGGCCGACGTCCGCCCGATCCTCGCGACCCATTACGACCTCGAGGTCGTCGGGCCGCTGAACGACGTCGCGGCCCCGCCCTACGACGTGATCAACCCCGAGCAGCGGGCGGCGCTGCTCGAGCGCTCGCCCTACAACGCGGTCGCGATCGACTTGCCGAAACCGTATGGCGAGACCGGCCCGACCGAGACGGGCGACGACCCTTACGAGCGGGCGGCGCGGACGATGGACGCCTGGCGCGAGGCGGGGGCGCTCCTGACCGACTCCGAGCCGTCGATCTGGGCGATGACCCAGGACTACGCGGGGCCCGACGGCGAGGATCAGACGCGGCACGGGATCCTCGCCAGGGTCCGGGTCGAGGACTACGAGGCCGGCCAGGTCCTCCCCCACGAGCGGACCCTGCCGGGGCCGAAGAAGGACCGCCTCGACCTGACGCGCGCGACCCGCCACAACCTCTCGGCGATCTTCTCGCTGGCGACCGCCGACCCGTGGCCGCTGGTCGCCCCGGCGATCGAGGGCGAGGAGCCGTGGGGGGAGGCGACCGACGAATCGGGCGCGGTCACCCGGGTCTGGCGGGTCGATGACCCCGAGATCCATGCCGCCGTGCACGAGCTCCTGGCCGGCGCCCGGCTGCTGATCGCCGACGGCCACCACCGCTACGAGACCGCGATCGCCTACCGCGACGAGGTCGGCGGCGAGGGCGACCACGACTACACGCTGATGGCTCTCACCGGCCTCGACGACCCGGGCCTGACCGTCTTCCCCACCCACCGGCTCCTCTCGGGATTCGGCGAGGACCCGGACCGCCAGCAGGCCCTCGGCAGCGGCATCCGCGAGCTCTTCGATGTCGAGGAGATCGCGACCGAGGAGCTCGACCCGCGCGGCGCCGAGGGCGTCGGCGTCTTCGGCCTCTACGACGCGCACCACGGCCGCGGCTTCCGCCTGCGCCTCAAGGACTCGGCCATCGCGGCTCTCGACGAGCAGCTCGCCGGCAAGCCCGAGGCCTACCGCCGCCTCGACGCGGCGATCCTCGAGACCCTCGTCCTCAAGGGGATCGCAGGGATGAGCGAGGGCGACATCCTCGCCAAGCGCGGCATCGGCTACGCGAAGAGCGTCGAGGACTCGCTGGCGCTGATCGAGGCCGGCACCTACGACGTCGCCTTCATCCTCCGCCCGATCCCTGTCGACCAGGTCCGGGCGATCTGCGAAAGCGACGAGAACATGCCGCCGAAGTCGACCTATTTCTTCCCCAAGGTGATGACCGGGCTGGCCTTCAACCCGGTCGGCTGAGGCTGACCCCACCGCGGCGTAGGATCAGGCCGTGGTCAAGATCTACACGAAGAAGGGCGACGACGGCACCACCTCGCTCTGGTACGGCGGCCGGGTTCCCAAGCACCACGGCCGCACCGAGGCCTACGGCGCCCTCGACGAGGCCTGCTCCCAGCTCGGCGTTGCGAGGGCGCTCTGCGGATCCGACCAGGCCGAGCTCGCCGGCGACATCCTCCGCCTCCAGGACGACCTCTTCGTCGCCGGCGCCGAGCTGGCGACCGCGCCCGAGGCGGCCGACCGACTCGAAGACGGGATCAGCTGCACGACCGATGAGATGGTCTCCGAGCTCGAGCGGCGAATCGACCACTACATGGACCGGGTCGAGTTGCCGCCCCAGTTCGTGATCCCGGGTGGCAACCAGCTCTCGGCCCAGCTCGATGTCGCGCGGACGACGATCCGCCGCGCCGAGCGCCGCCTATCCGGCCTCAACGAGGCCGGCGAGCTGGCCGGCGAGACCGTCGTCCACTTCGTCAATCGTGCCTCGGACTACGCCTACGCGCTGGCCCGCTTCGCCGACGTCGCCGAGCCGGCGCTGTTCGAGGGAAGGCGCCGGTCCTAGGCGAATGAGGGTCGTCGCCCGCCGCCGGGAGGGCTACGCCCACGACCTCGACATCGACGACGGCGATCATCGGTTGGTCACAGACGAGCCGGCCGCGGCGGGCGGTGAGGACGCCGGCCCCTCCCCCACCCGGCTGATCGCCGCCGGCCTCGCCGGCTGCGTCGCGATCACGATGGAGATGTACGCCGTTCGCAAGGGCTGGGACCTCGGCGACGTCGAGGTGACCGTCGACGTCGAGTACGAGCGCCACACGCCGCGCTCGTTCTCGACCACGATCCACCTGCCGGGCGAGCTCAGCGAGGAGCAGTGCGAGGCGCTCCTGAAGGTCGCCGGCCGCTGCCCGGTCCACCGCGTACTCGCGCACGAGACCGACGTCGACATCTCCTACCGGGTCGAGGAGGGCTGATGGACCTGGGCATCGCCGGCAGGGCCTGTGTGGTCACCGGCGCCAGCCGCGGCATCGGCCGCGAGACGGCGCGCCAGCTCTGTGCCGAGGGGGCAGCGGTGCTGCTTGTCGCGCGAACCGCCGACGCGCTGGCCGAGGCCGCCGCCGAGGCGGGCGCAGCGGGCTCCGGCGGCGGCGGCCGGGCCGAGGTGCTCGCGCTCGACGTCACCGCCGAGGACGCCGGCGAGAGGATGCTGGCAACGGCGACAGAGCTGTTCGGCGCCCTCGACATCCTCGTCAACAACGCCGGCGCCGCCCGCTGGCGCGACCTCGACGAGGTCCCCGATGAGGACTGGCGGGCGCAGTACGAGCTGAACGTGATGGCGCCATTGCGGGCGATGCGAGCCGCCGCGCCGGCGATGGCCGAGCGCGGCTGGGGCCGGATCGTCAACGTCTGCTCGACGGCGGCAAAGCGTCCCTCGGCGGCGATGCCGGAGTACTCGGTCGCGAAGTCGGCAGAGCTCTCGCTCTCGCGGCTGTTCGCCGACCGTCACGCCGCCGGCGGCGTCCTCGTCAACGCGATCTGCCCCGGCCCGGTCGAGGCCGAGCTCTGGATGGAGCCGGGCGGGCTGCTCGATCAGTCGCGCGAGCTCTCGGGTGCGGCGAGCCGCGAGGAGGCGCTGCGGGCCGCGGGCTCGAAACGGCCGATCGGACGCCTCGCCGAGGTCGGCGAGATCGCGTCGGCGATCGTCTTCCTCTGCTCCGAGCGCGCCTCCTACGTCAGCGGCGCCGCCTGGTCGGTCGACGGCGGCACCGTCCAGGTGATCATCTGAGCGACCTCTCCGACCTGCTGCTCTCACCCGAGGAGGCGCGGGCGATCGAGGCCCGCGGCGACACCGACGCCGCCGTCCTGCTTCCCCTCTACGGCTGGCCCGAGAGCCCCGGACTGATCTTCACCGAGCGCCGTGCGGACCTGCGCCGCCATGCCGGCGAGATCTCGTTTCCCGGCGGGCGCCGCGACCCGGCCGACCCCGACCTGGTCGGGACGGCGCTGCGCGAGGCCGAGGAGGAGATCGCGCTGGCCCCGGCTGACGTCGAGCTCAGCGGCGCCCTACCTCCCGCCTCGACCTTCGTCACCGGGTACCGCATCCACCCGTTCGTCGGCCGCATCCCCGACCCCGCCGAGCTCGACCTACGGCCGAATCCCGACGAGGTCGAGACGCTCCTGACCTTTTCGCTCGACCTGCTCGAGCGTGGATACGGGATGCGCCGCCTGATCCGGCGCGGAATCCCGATCCACACCCCGACCTACGAGGTCGAGGGCCACCTGATCTGGGGAGCGACGGCGAGGATCCTCGCCGAGCTCCTCGACCGCCTCGGCTAGACCTTCTCCTTCGCGGGCTGGGGGACGATCCGGATGTACGGGCGCGGCTCCTCCCAGCCTTCCGGGAACAGCTCTTTCGCTTCGTCGTTTGAGACCGACCCGGAGATGATCACGTCGTCGCCCTCATTCCAGTTGGCCGGCGTCGACACTTTGTTGTTCGCCGTCAGCTGCAGCGAGTCGATCACCCGCAGGACCTCGTCGAAGTTGCGACCGGTCGTCATCGGATAGATCAGGATCAGTTTGACTTTCTTGTCGGGGCCGATGACGAAGACGTTCCGCACCGTCTGGTTGTCGGCCGGGGTGCGATCGGAGGAATCACCCGAGACGTCGGCGGGCAGCATGTCGTAGAGCTTCGAGACGTGGAAGTCGGAGTCGCTGATGATCGGGTATTCGGGCCTTGCGCCCTGGGTCGCCTCGATGTCGTCGACCCAACCCTCGTGGTTGTCGAGCGGGTCGACGGAGAGGCCGATGATCTTCACGTTGCGCTTCTCGAACTCGGGCTCGATCCTCGCCATGTACCCGAGCTCGGTCGTGCAGACCGGGGTGAAGTCTTTTGGATGCGAGAAGAGGACCGCCCATGAGTCGCCGATCCAATCGTGGAATTTGATCGGGCCCTCGGTCGTTTCGGCCTCGAAGTCCGGTGCTACGTCGCCAAGTTTCAGAGCCATGCGTTCCTTCCTTCCGGTGCGGTTCCAGCCATTCACCTGAATTCCTATCCGAGTTTAGACCTTTGGCCTGGCCGGGGTGACGGCTCAGCCCACCAGCCGGCCCACGGCCGCGCCCATCTCGGCTACCCATCGGTCCGGATCCGAAGCATCCGCGGCGACCGCCTCGGCCGGGATCCGCCAGGTCTCGGACGCGGCCTCGACCGCGCGCCGGCCGGCGACCAGGACATCGTCTTCCACGGTGCCCGCCGCCTCGTAGAGAAAGCCGCGAACTGGAGTGTCGACCAGCCGTTCCAGCAACCGCTCGAGCCGCTCGCCGTGGACCGCCCTGGCGCCCGCCGCGTCCCCCTCTCCGTCGCCACCGGCTGAGCCGAGCAGCCAGACGACGAGGGCGACGTCGGCGACCAGGTCGAGGATGGTCCCCGGCCAGAGCGGGTCGGCCACCGCCGGCTCGATTCCGGCCGCGCGGATCGCCGCCAGACCATCGTCGCGGCGGCTCGTCCCGCGAACGGCCCAGCCGTCTTCCAGGAGCCGCGCTCCGAGCATCCGCCCGCGGCAGCCGCAGCCGACGATCAGCGCCCGGGCCACGCTCAGTCGGGCCGGAACGGGTCACCGCGGCGAAGGCGGTCGAGCTCTTCCTCCTCGACCTCGGCGCGGAGCTCGCTCTCGTCGAGCTCTGGGGCGCCACGGCGGCGGCGCATCTCGTTCTGGGCCTCGACCATCTGGCGGACGTCGTCGATCTCGTTCTGGGCCTCGACCTCGGGCGAGCGCGTCGGCTTCCAGTCGACGAGCTCGACATCGCGGCGCTGGCTCACGTGCGCGACGAAGACCAGGATGAACACCAGCGAGAGCACGAGGGCGATCGTTCCGAGGACGAAACCCATGTACGGAGGATAGATACGGTTCCCCCGGATGTCAGAGGCATTCATCGTCGAAGCGGTCCGCACCCCGATGGGCTCCTACCGGGGAGCGCTGTCGGGCGTTCGCCCCGACGACCTCGCCGCCCATGTGATCGGGGCGGTGGTCGAGCGGACCGGTGTCGACCCCGAGCAGATCACCGACGTCTATTTCGGCGCCGCCAACCAGAGCGGCGAGGACAACCGCGATGTGGCGCGGATGGCGGCGCTGCTCGCCGGCCTCCCGCAGAGCGTTCCGGGCGCGACGGTGAACAGGCTCTGCGCCTCCGGGCTCGAGGCCGTCAACTCGGCCGCCCGGGCGGCGAAGCTCGGTGAAGGCGAGCTCTATCTGGCCGGCGGCGTCGAGTCGATGAGCAGAGCCCCGTGGGTCGTGTCCAAGCCCGAGCGCGGCCTGCCACGCGGCGAGCAGACGATGCACGACACGACCCTCGGCTGGCGCCTGGTCAACCCGCGAATGGCCGAGCGCGGCGTCTCGACCGAGTCGATGGGCGAGACGGCCGAGAACGTCGCCGAGCGCTACGGCGTCACCCGCGAAGCCCAGGACGAGTTCGCGTTGCGCAGCCACCAGCGCGCGGTGGCGGCGGCCGAGCGCGGCGCCTTCGCCGAGGAGATCGCTCCGATCGAGGCTCCGGACGGCCGTGAGACGGCCGTCGTCGGAACCGACGAGGGGCCGCGACCGGACGCCTCGCTGGAGCGGATGGCGAAGCTCCGCCCGGTCTTCCGCGAGGGCGGCACCGTCACCGCCGGCAATGCTTCGACGCTCAACGACGGCGCCGCCTGCACCCTGGTCGCCTCCGAGGCGGGCGTCGAGAAGCTCGGCGCCGAGCCGCTCGGCCGCTTCGTCGCCAGCGGCGTGGCGGGCGTCGACCCCGCCTACATGGGGATCGGCCCGGTCGAGGCGATCCCCCGCGCCCTCGCCGCCGCCGGCCTCGAGCTCGACCAGATCGACCTGATCGAGCTGAACGAGGCGTTCGCCGCGCAGGTCCTCGCCTGCGTCGGCGAGCTCGGGATCGACGAGGAGCGCCTCAATGTCAACGGCGGCGCGATCGCGCTCGGCCACCCGCTCGGCTGCACCGGCGCCCGCCTCACCACCACCCTCCTGCACGAGCTCCGCCGACGCGGCGGCCGCTACGGGATCACGACGATGTGCGTCGGCGTCGGCCAGGGCCTGGCGACCGTGTTCGAAGCGGCCTGAACCTCTGCCGCTCGCACCGAGGCGTCGCGCTTGCGACAGACACATAACGCGCGGAGATTCGCGCTTTCGGGTTGAAAGCGAACCGCCGGACGGGCCGCAGAAGTCCATCTGCGGCCGAAGCGGTAGCCTCGCCGCGCAATGAGCGCGGAAGAACTGGCAAGCGTCGATGGGACGATCACGCCGACCGCGGAGGCGACGGTGCCGCTGCGCGACGACGGCCTCTACCGCGGCGACGGCGCCTTCGAGGTGATCCGGCTCTACCGTGGCCGCCCGTTCGCTCTCGAAGATCACCTCGACCGCCTCCAGCGCTCCGCCGCCGCGATAGAGCTCGATTTCGACCGCGCCGCCCTCGAGCGGGAGATCGCGGCACTGCTTGCCGAGGCCGGCGAGTTCGACGGACAGCTGCGGCTGATAGTGACCCGCGGGGGGCGTCGGATCGCGGCAACCGAGACGATCCCCGAGCACGCCGAGACGGTCCGGATCGCGACCGTCACCTACAGCCCCACCCTGATCCTCAATGGCGTCAAGTCGCTCTCCTACGCGGCGAACATGCAGGCGACCCGCCTCGCTCAGGCGCAGGGCGCCGACGAGGCCGTCCTCGTCCAGCCCGACGGCACGGTGCTCGAGCCGCCTACCTCGACCGTCTTCTGGGTCTCGCCGCAGGGCGGGCTGCGGACGCCTGCCCTCGACAACGGGGTCCTCGAGTCGATCACCCGCGATCGCCTGATCAAGGCGCTCGACGTGGCGGAGGGGGCCTGGCCGGTGGCCGACCTCCGCGCCGCGAACGAGGCCTTCCTCGCCTCGACGACGAGGGAGATCCAGGCGGTCGCCGCGATCGACGGCAGCGAGCTTCCCGAAGCGCCCGGTCCCCGCACCCGCGAGGCAATCGAGGGATTCGCGGCCGCCCTTGGCCGCGGTCTGCAACAGGAGGCCGGAACGTTGCAGGGCGGCAAAGCTCAATAAGCTGCCCGCGTGGACTTCGAGCTCAGCGACGAGCACCGGCTGATCTCCGAGGCGGCGCGCGAGTTCGCCGATCGCGAGATCGTTCCCCGCGCGCGTGAGAACGACCGCGCCGAGCGCTTCGACCGCGAGCTGGCAGGCAAGCTCGGCGAGATCGGGTACCTCGGGGCTCCGGTCGCCGAGCAGTACGGCGGCCGCGGCCTCGACTACCTCGGATACGGGCTGATCGTCGAGCAGGTCGGCCGCGCCGACTCGGCTGCGCGAACCGTCGTCTCGGTCCAGACCTCGCTGGTGTGCGGCTCGATCGAGCGCTGGGGAAGCGAGGAGCAGAAGACGACCTGGCTGCCCCGCCTCTGCTCCGGCGAGGCGCTGGGCTGCTTCGGCCTGACCGAGCCCGACACCGGCTCGGACGCCGCCAACCTGCGCACGCGGGCGACCAAGACCGACGGCGGCTGGTCGATCAGCGGCCAGAAGATGTGGATCTCGCTCGGAAACTTCGCCGAGGTGGCGCTGATCTTCGCCCAGACCGACCCCGACCTTCACCACCGCGGCCTCGCCTGCTTCCTGGTCCCCACCTCCAGCGACGGCTTCTCCACCCAGGAGATCCACGGCAAGCTCGGGCTGCGGGCCTCCGACACGGCCGAGATCTCCCTCGACGACGTCGAGGTTCCTGAGGGCGCGATGCTCGGAGAGGTCGGTGACGGCTTCAAGGTCGCGATGAGCGCCCTCGACTCGGGCCGTTACAGCGTCGCCGCGGGCTGTGTCGGAATCTGCGACGGCTGCGTCGAGGCTTCCGTCGCCTACGCGACGGAGCGACGCCAGTTCGGGGTGCCGCTGGCCCGCTTCCAGCTCGTCCAGGAGATGATCGCCGAGATGATCGTCAAGCGCGACGCGGCCAGAATGCTGGTCTGGCGCGCCGGCGACCTCAAGGACCGCGGGCTGCCGAACACCGCCGAGACCTCAATCGCGAAGCTCTACGCGACCGAATCGGCGGTCGAGTGCGCCAACGCGGCGATCCAGGTCCACGGCGGCTCTGGGTACGTCGACGACTACCCGGTCGAGCGCTACCTGCGCGACGCCCGGGTGACGACCCTTTATGAGGGGACCTCGCAGATCCAGAAGCTGATCATCGGCCGCGACGCGACGGGGATCAACGCGATGACGCCGATGGAGGCGGAAGGCGAAGCGGTCAGGAGCTAGGCATCGGGTTCGTAGCGACCTCGGTCGACGCCAATGTCGCGCTCTGCCGCCTCGATCGCCCCGAGGCCCGAAACGCCCTTTCGCCGCAGCTGATGGAGGAGCTGGCAGCGGCCCTGGAGCGCTTCGACGCGGACCCCGGGGTGCACTGCATCGTGATCGCCGGCTCCGACGAGG
>DASXBC010000019.1:0-4173 GCA_036406355.1 Solirubrobacterales bacterium
AGGTCGCCTTCAAGGCGCCGAAGCAGACGGTGAGCAGGGGCGAAGCCGTGACCGCGGTGGTTCAGACCAGCTGCGGCACCTTCGACATCGCGCTCGACACCACGCGGGCACCGAAGACCGCCAACTCATTCGCCTTCCTCGCCGAAGAAGGCTTCTACGACGGCCTCTCCTTCCACCGGATCGTCCCCGAATTCGTGATCCAGGGCGGAGATCCGCTCGGCAACGGGACCGGTGGCCCCGGCTACAGCGTCACCGAGAAGCCGCCGGCGAACCTCAAATACACCAAAGGGGTCGTAGCGATGGCGAAGGGCGGGACCGACCCGGCGGGAAGGTCGGGCAGCCAGTTCTTCGTCGTGACCGGGCCCAACGCCAACCTGCCGCCCGAATACGCGTTGGTGGGCAACGTCAGCGAAGGCATGGACGTCGTCGAAGAAATCGCCGAAGTCCCGATCAAACCGAACACCGAAGAACCCGAACAGACGGTTCTGATCGAACACGTCGAAATCGAACGCGGCTAGCGCGCTCTAGGCTTCTCGCCATGGCCAAGGTCGAGGTCGGCAGCGCGGCACCCGAGTTCGAGCTGCCCGGTACTGGCGGCCGCACCTACCGGCTCGCCGACTACCGCGGCGGCAACCTCGTCATCGCCTTCTATCCCGGTGACGCGACCCGGGTCTGCACCGCCCAGTTCTGCTCCTACCGCGACAACGCCGAGCGCCTCGACCAGCTCGACGCCGAGGTGATCGGGATCTCGCCGCAATCGGTCGAGTCCCACGAGCGCTGGACCCGCGAACAGGAGCTGAACGTGCCGCTGCTGGCCGATGAGGACCTCGCGGTCTCAAAGGCCTACGGGGTCGTCGGCTGGGCATCGCCGCTGGCGAGCGTGGTGGGGCTGAAGACGACCGCCGGGGGCTCCTACGTGATGCGCTCGATCTTCATCGTCGACGGCGAGGGAATCGTCCGCCATCGCCACGTCTCGCGCAGCAGCGCGAGCTTCCAGTCGGTCGGCGACATCGAGCGAGCGCTGGCCGCGGTCGGGTGATGCCGCCCGAGCCGGTCCAGTTCACGGCCGGCGACGGGCTGACGATCCGCGGCGAGCACGCCGGCGAGGGCCCGGCGATCGTCCTCTGCCACGGAATCACCGCGACGCGCCGATACGTCGTCCACGGGTCGAGGGTTCTCGAGCGGGCGGGGCGGACCGTGATCAGCTACGACGCCCGCGGCCACGGCGAGTCCGACCCGGCCCCGCGGGGCCGGGGTTATGGATACCCGGAGCTGGTCGCCGACCTCGAGTCGGTCGTGGCGGCGACGGTGGGCGAGAGCGAATTCGTCCTCGGCGGCCACTCGATGGGCGCCCACACCGCGGTCGCCTACGCGCTCCGCCATCCCGAGCGGCTTTCCGGTCTGGTCGTGATCGGGCCGGTCTACGCCGGCGGCGCGATCGCGGCGGAGCGGATCGAGTACTGGGACGGGCTCGCCGAGGCGCTCCGCGACGGTGGGGTCGAGGGCTTCGTCGGCTACGTCGTCGATCGCCAGGAAACCGACCCGGCCTGGCGCCAGACCGTGGCCCGGATCACGCGCGAACGCATGCTGCTCCACCGCCATCCCGACGCCCTGGTCGACGCGATCCGCGATGTCGCTCGCTCGCGGCCGTTCGAGTCGCTGCGGGACCTCGAGTCGCTGCGGGTGCCGGCGCTGGTGGTCGCCAGCCACGACGGAGCCGACCCGGGGCATCCCCGGGCGGTCGCCGAAGCCTATGCCGAGCACCTCCCCCGGGCGCGGCTGATCGGCGAGGAGGAGGGTGAGTCGCCGCTCGCCTGGCAGGGCGGGAAGCTCTCGCGCGAGATCGCGGATTTCATCATCTAGGCTTCGACTCGATGGACGAGGGCCACCCGATCCACTACATGGCGGTGCCGCGGGGAACCCCCGTCTACGGCTCCGACGAGGTCGAGGTCGGCCGCGTGGTCGAGATGCTCGACAACCAGCGCGAGAACATCTTCGACGGCGTCGTCTTCCGCGGGTCGGATGGAAAGACACGGTTCGCCGACGCGCCGGAGGTGGCGAGGACCGCGGAACGCGCGGTGACCCTGACGATCGACTCCGGTCAGGCCCTTCAGCTCGGGCCGCCCGAGAAGCCGGACCGCGGCGGCGGCCGCCTCAGGCGCATGTTCGGGGCCCGCTGAGAGCGGCGTTTAGCCCGCGCACATTCAGATTGCTTAGGCTGAAATCGATGTCCGCACCGAGCGAGGGGACCCTGCGAGCCGTCTCAACCTTCGTCGCGGCGTTCGGGATCGGGGTCGCGACCTACATCGCGATCGCCGAGGCGGGAGGGGGCGCCCCGGCCTGCCTCGCCGGCGGCGGCGGCTGCGAGACGGTCGCCGAAAGCCAGTACTCGGACCTGGCCGGAGTCAACGTCGCGGTGATCGGGATCATCGGCTACGTGCTGCTGCTCCTGACCTCGCTGCTGCGCGGCGACGGCGCCCGGATGGGGGGCTTCGCCATCTCCCTGGCGGGATTCGGGTTCAGCGTCTACCTGACCTACCTCGAGCTTTTCGTGATCGAAGCGATCTGCCAGTGGTGCGTGATCAGCGCGATCCTAATGGCGGTCCTGTTCGGGCTCAACGCCTGGCGGATGCTCCGCTACGCGGGGCGGGCGCCATGAACCGCGGGAGCCCGTGATGAGCGCGAAGAAGGATCGCGAGCGGCGGCGCGAGGAACGGGTGCAACGCGATGGCGAGGCGGCCGAGAACGCGCGCCGCCAGCGGTTGATCAAGCTCGGCAGCGCCGCGGCCTTCCTCGCGATCGTCGCCGTCGCCGTCGCCGTCGTCGTCAGCCAGAGCCAGACCAGCGGCGGCGACGCCAACCTCGAGAACGTCGAGGAAGTCGAAACCGGGCTCGCCAACATCCCGCAGCACAGGCTGACCCTGGGGCTGCCGACGGCGAAGGTGAAGCTTGTTGAGTTTGGCGATCTTCAATGCCCCATTTGCCGGGATTTCGCCGTCAAAGTGCTGCCGGAACTGACCGAGAACAAGATCCGCACCGGTGAAGCGCGGCTCGAGTTCCGCAACTACCCGATCCTCGGGCCGGAATCGGTGACCGCGGCGCCGGCGGCGATCGCCGCGGGCGAACAGAACCGCGGCTGGGACTTCATCGAGCTCTTCTACAAAAACCAGGGGATCGAGAACACCGGCTACGTCAGCGAAGAATTCCTGACCTCGATCGCCAGGGGAGCCAAGGTTCCCGACATTCCTCGCTGGAACCACGACCGCGATAGCACCGCCGCCAAGGCCGAGGTGAAGCGGACGACCGCCGAAGCCGAACGGCTTGGATTCGGCGGGACGCCGTCGTTCGCGATCGAAGGGCCGGGGACGAAGGGGCTCGAACCGCTGGGAACGCTCGGGTCGCTGGGGGAATTCGAAGAAGCGATCGACGACGCGGCCTAGCCTGGGTTTACATAACCGTCATTATCGTGCGTTGGATCAGGCACGAGGGCTGTCCGAACCGCATCAGCCGCCCATCATCATCCGCATCTGGACTTCCTTCGCCACCTCGAGGAAGCCGAGCGCGACGTAGGGCCTCGCGTTCGAGTTCATCCGGATGTTCGAGAACTCGCCGTCGGGCGTGACCACCTCGACGATCGTGATGACCCTCCCGATTTCCGCCTCCTCCGGGATTTCCTGATCGTCTTCGATCTCCTGCATCATTTCCTGGACGTGCTGGCCGAGTTTTGATTGGTCGATCCCCATCTCGCCTTTCTTTCTGCGTCGGTGACCGGAGCAGCCAGAACCTACCCGGCGGGCTGCGAGAGCACCGCGCTGCCGCGGATGAGCGGCCTGATCAACGGCGGGAGCTCCGCCAGCTCGCATTCGGCGGCGCCCTCGACGACGAATCCGGCAGCCTCGATCGCGGCCGCCGTGTCGCGGTTGCAGTGGCAGCCGTCGATCAGGAACTTCCAGGGCCCGTGGAGGCGATCCTGCCAGCGCGCCAGGCCCGGGTCTCGCGAGCGGACGTGCTCGACGAACAGCAGCCTGCCGCCCGGCTTCAGGATCCGCGCCGTCTCGGCGAGCGCCGCGGGGAGATCCGGCACCGTGCAGAGGACCAGCGTGTAGACCGCGGTGTCGAAGCTCGAGTCCGCGAACGGCAGCCGTTCGGCTGGCGCCTCGACGACCTCGGCGC
>DASXBC010000020.1:0-7749 GCA_036406355.1 Solirubrobacterales bacterium
AATGTTCCGCCCGTGTCGACGCATCGGTGGGAGGCGACCAGGGCAAGAAAGATCCCCGATGCGGCGAAAATGATCGGTGGGAACCAGGTCGGGTCCCCGCGCTCGTCCGGCAGCCTCCTCGCCTTCCCCGCGCTCACCGCCGAAATCGTAAGTGAATTGCGTACTCACTCGTAGGTGACTTTCTCCAGGTAGAGGCCGTGGGGTGGGGCGGTGTCGCCGGCGGCTGAGCGGGGCGCGCCCTCGAGGAGGGCGGTGAAGTCCTCCACGGTGCGGCGGCCGGAGGCGGCCTCGAGCATCGTGCCGACGAGGACCCGGACCATGTTGCGCATGAAGGCGTCGGCGGCGATGCGGAAGCTGCCGATCTCGCCGTCCCATTCCCAGCCGGCGGCGAGGACGTCACGCTCGAAGCGGACGTGGTCGTTCTGGGTCGGCGTGAACGCGGTGAAATCGTGGGTGTCGACGAGGGCGGCGGCGCATTCGTCGAGCGCCGATCGCTCGAGCGGATGCGGCCACCAGAGGGCGCGGCCGCGCTCGAACGGGCTCGGCGTCGGTTCCGCCAGGACGCGATAGAGGTAGCTCCGCGAGGTCGCATCTCGGCGAGCGTCGAACCCATCGGCGACGATCCTCGCGGCGCTCACGGTGACGTCGTCGGGGCCGACAGAGTTGACGGCGCGGGCGAGGTCGGCTGGCAGCTGTGCAGCGGCGCTGAAGCTGGCCACCTGACCGAGGGCGTGGACGCCGGCGTCGGTGCGGCCGGCGACGGTCAGGTCGACCTCGGCGCCACCGAGGATCGTCGCCAGCGCCGTCTCCAGCTCCCCCTGCACGGTCCGCAGACCGGGCTGGCGGGCCCAGCCGCTGAAGCCGGTTCCGTCGTATTCGATGTCGAGCCGGACCGTCGCCACCGCGGCCAGTATGCAGCGCAACCTAAAATCCGGCCCGGTGAGGGTCCTTCTGACGAACGACGACGGGATCACGGCTCCCGGCCTGCAGGCCGCACGGCGTGCCCTGCGCGAGCTCGACGGCGTCGAGGTCGACGTGATCGCGCCCGACTCGAACCGCAGCGCGACGGCGCGGAGCATCACCACGCGCTCGCCGCTGACCGTCGAGGAGATCGAGTTCGGCGACGGCGATCGCGGCTTCGCCACCGACGGCACCCCGGTCGACTGCGTCCGCTTCGCCGAGCTCGGACTGCTCGGCGGGCGCCCGGACCTGATCGTGTCCGGCATCAACCACGGCTCCAATCTCGGCGACGACATCACCTACTCGGGAACGGTCGCGGCGGCATTCGAGGGAATCGTCCTCGGGATCCCGGCGCTGGCCGTCTCCCAGCAGTCGTCCGGCGGCGGGATGGGCTACGTCAGCGGCCGCTTCGACTTCGCGCTGGCGGGGCCGTTCACGGCGCAGCTCGTGAAGCGCCTCGCCGAGGAGGGCCCGATGCCGCCCGAGACCCTCGTCAACGTCAACTTCCCATCCTGCGAGCCGACCGGAATCGAGGTGACACGGCTCGGAAAACGCCTCTACAACGACAAGCTGAAGCTGGTCGGGGAGGATGCCGAGAGCGGCAAGCTCCGCTATGAGATCTACGGCTTCGAGCCCTCGTTCAAGGACGAGGTGGGGACCGACCTCTCGGCCGTCTCGCGAGGGCGGATCTCGGTCACCCCGATCCACTTCGACCTAACCGACCATGGCGGCCTCGATCGATTGCGGGAAATCGACTTCGAGGCGATGCTCGCGTCGACGGTATGAGCGCCGGCGACCCGGCAAAGCGGGCCGCCGAGCTGCGCGATGAGCTGGAGCGCCACAACCGGCTCTACTACGTTCTCGACGAACCCGAGATCGGCGACGACGCCTACGACGCGCTGCTCGACGAGCTGCGCGCGATCGAGGCCGAGCATCCCGAGCTGCTGACGCCCGACTCGCCGACACAGCGCGTCGGCGCCCCGCCTCTCGACCGCTTCGAGCGAGTCGAGCACGTCGAGCAGATGCTCTCGCTCGCCAACGCCCGCAGCGAGGAGGAGCTGCGGGCCTGGGAGACGCGGCTGCGCAACCACCTGAAACGCCTCGACATCACCGCCTCGGAGTTCAGCTACACGACCGAGCCCAAGATCGACGGCCTCGCGATCACCCTCACATACGATGACGGTGTCCTGGTCCGCGGCGCGACCCGCGGCGACGGCCGGGTCGGCGAGGACGTCACCCGCAACCTGCGTACGATCGGGGCGATTCCGCTGCGGATCGCGGAGCCGCCGGAGCTGGTCGAAGTGCGGGGCGAGATCTACCTCCCGATCGCCGACTTCAGGGCGCTGAACGAGCGCCGCGCGGAGGCGGGCGAGCCGACCTTCGCCAACCCCCGCAACTCCGCGGCGGGAGCGATCCGACAGCTCGACCCGGCGCTCGCCGCCGAACGGCCGCTCTCGATCTGGTGCTACGGGATCGGCGCCACCCGCGGCCTCGACCTCGCGACCCACCTCGAGGAGGTCGAGTGGTTGCGCGAGCGCGGCTTCAAGGTCAACCCCGACACCGACCACCATCCCGGCGTCGACTCGGTCGTCAAACGCTGCCGCTGGTGGGAGGAGCGCCGCGACGAGCTCGACTACGAGATCGACGGCGTCGTCGTCAAGGTCGACGAGCGGGCGCTGTGGCGCGAGCTCGGCGTAGTAGGCCGCGAGCCGCGCTGGGCGATCGCCTGGAAGTTCCCGCCGACGACGGCGACGACGAAGCTGCTCGACGTCGTCTGGAACGTCGGCCGGACCGGCCACCTGGTCCCGTTCGCGATGCTCGAGCCGGTCCACGTCGGCGGGGTGACCGTCTCGACCGCGACGCTCCACAACGAGGAGGACCTGGCCCGCAAGGACGTCAGGATCGGCGACGAGGTCGTCGTGATGCGCGCCGGCGACGTCATCCCGCAGGTCGTCTCGCCGCTGACCCAGAAACGCCCGAAGCGCACCCGCCGGGTCAAGCCGCCGAAACGGTGCCCCGCCTGCGGGACCGAGACGGTCAAGCCCGAGGACTCGGTGTTCACGATCTGCCCCAACCGATCCGGGTGCCCCGGCCAGTCCTTTCAGCACGTCAAGCACTTCGTCAGCAAGGGCGCGATGGACATCGACGGCCTCGGCGAGAAGCAGGCGCTGCGCTTCCTCGAGGAGGGGCTGATCGAGGACGTCGCCGACATCTACGACCTCGACGAGGAGAAGCTGGTCGGGCTCGAGGGCTTCGGCGAGATCTCGGCGCGCAACCTGTTGGCGGCGATCGAGACCTCACGGGCGCGACCGTTCAAACGCGTCCTCTACGCCCTCGGCCTGCCGGGGGTCGGCTATGTCACCGCCGAGGCCCTCGCCGACCACTTCGGCTCGATCGACGCGCTCCACACCGCCGATCCGACCGCGATCGAAGAGGTCGAGGGGGTCGGCCCGATCATGGCCGTCCAGATCGCCGAGTCGCTCGCCGAGGACCGCACCTGGGAGCTGGTCGAGAAGCTGCGCGAGAAGGGCCTGCGTTTTGAGCAGGAGGCCTCCGAACGGCGCGCCGAGGGCGGCCCTCTCGAGGGCCGGACCCTGGTCCTGACCGGCACCCTCGGGGACCTCACCCGCGAGGAGGCGGCGGCGCTGATCAAAGCCGCGGGCGGCAAGGTCGTCAACTCGGTCTCGAAGAACACCGACTACGTCGTCGCCGGCGAGAACCCGGGCTCGAAGCTGGCGAAGGCCGAGGAGCTCGGGACCGAGGTTCTCGACGAGACCGGCCTGATGGCGCTCGTTCAGTAGCCGGCGACGGCGGCGGCGATCCGGTCCTGTTCGAGGTGGGCAAGCGAGAGGTCGCGGACGCCGTTCATCAGGATCGAGAAGATCATCGTCCGCCCGTCGGCGTTGAAGCAGTAGCCCGAGAGGGCGCTGACGCCGGTCAGCGTCCCGGTCTTCACCCGGCAGCGCCCGGCGGCCGCGGTCCCCTCCATCCGGTCGGCTACCGTGCCTTCGCGGCCGGCGACGGCGAGCGAGTCGACGAAGTCCTCGCCATACGGTTCGCCGCGCACGGCGCGCAGGAAGCGGGCGACCTCGGCGGTCGAGGCCTTGCCGGTGCGGGTCAGGCCGGAGCCGTCGACGGCATGGACGTAGGAGCCCTCCGAGCGCGCGTACTGGGTCACGACGGCCGCTCCGGCGGCGGTGCTGCCGGAGGTCCCGAACCGGGCCCCGAGCAGCTTGTTCAGCGTCTCCGCGTAGTAGTTGTTAGACGGCACGTTGGTGGCCTGGGCGATGCGGGCGATCGTCGGCGAGCGGACGACCGCCACCGTTTCCGCGTCGGGCGGCGCCTTTGCGAGGGCGATCCGGGGCCTGACGTCGACGCCGTCGGCATCGAGCGCGCGCGCCAGCTTGGTCGCCGCCACCCGGGCCGGGTCGGTCGCGAAGCTCGTCGCGCTGGAGCTCGAGAAGCCGGCGTCGAAGGCGAGTCCCGACAGCGGCCCGATGTAGGGGCTGGTCGCGTAGCCGGAGTCGGGGACGCCGCGGAGGCGGTCGAAGATCGTGTCGTCGGCATAGAGGCGACCTCTGACGGAGCTGATGCCGGCGGCGCGGATCTGGCCCTTCAGCGCGTAGAGATTGGTGCCGAAGCCGCCGAGAAACCGGTCGTAGAAGGAGGGCGTGCCGAGCGCGGGGTCGCCGCCGCCGACCAGGTAGAGGCTGCCGTCGAGGACGCCATGCTCGTCGATGCTGCCGGTCGCCTCGACCTTGGTCGGAATCCGGGCGTTCGGGCCGAGGCGGGCGATCGCCGTCCCGGTCGTGAACAACTTCATGTTCGAGGCGAGCGAGAAGCGCCGGCTCGGCGCCCGACGGCAGACGACCTTGCCGGTTTCGGCGTCGAGGACGAAGAGGCCGCTCGCCTCCCCGCCTCCGCGCACGAGCCGGCTCTGGAGGGTGCTGCACCGATCCGCCGCCGAGGCAGCGGGAGCGGTCAGCAGGGCGCCGAGGGCGAGAATGAGCACGAATATTGAGGGGGGAGTCCACCGCATCTCCTGGGATAATCCACGTTGATGGGGAAAGTTGTGGATATGGAGGCGTCGCGACCCCGTCGTCGCCGCAGCCGCAAGCGCCCGTCGAAGACCGCGCTGGTCCTCGGCGGTGGCGGGATGACGGGCGGCGTCTATGAGATCGGCGCGCTGCGGGCCCTCGACCTCCTTGCGGTCAACAGCACCGTCAACAACTTCGACGTCTACGTCGGCACGAGCGCCGGCTCGTTCGTCGCCGGGATGCTCGCCAACGGCGTCACCCCCGACGAAATGATGCAGGTGATCAACGAGCGGGTCCCCTCCGAGCTCGACGACCTCGACCTCAGCAAGGTCCTGAAGCCGAACTACCTCGGGTTCATCGAGAGGGCCGCCACGCTTCCGCTCCGTTCGCTGGAGCTGGCCCGCAATCTGCTGAGGATGGGCGACTTCTCGGCGATCGACGTCGGCGTCGGCCTCGCCGAGGCGCTGCCGTCCGGTATCTACTCGGGCCGCGGGATCGCCGACTACATCGAGGGCGCCCTCGGCGAAGCGGGCCGCAGCAACGACTTCCGCCTGCTCGACCCCGAGCTCTACATCACCGCGACCGACCTCGACACCTGCGAGCGGATCGTGTTCGGCGAGGAGGGGTGGGCGGACGTGCCGATCTCGAAGGCGGTCCAGTGCTCGACCGCGATCCCCGTCCTCTACAAGCCGGTCGAGCTCAAGGGACGCCACCTGCTCGACGGCGGGATCCGGTCGACGACCAACGTCGACATCGCGGTCGAAAGGGGCGCCAAGTTCATCGTCGTCGTCAACCCGCTGGTCCCCTACGTGAACGACTTCGAGAAGTCGATCCCGACGATGCTCGGCAGCCGGGCTCGGCGGGTCGCCGACATGGGCCTGCCGGCGATCGCGAGCCAGACCTTCCGCCTGATCGCCCACGCCCGCCTGCAGGAGGCCGTCGCCCGCTGGGAGGAGAAATACCCGGGCGTCGACATCATCCTGATCGAGCCCGAGCCCAACGACGAGCTGATGTTCGGGACGCCGATCATGGACTACTCGCGGCGGCTCCAGATCGGCAAGCACGGCTTCGAGTCGGTCACCGCGACCCTCGCCCAGGACTACGACCGCTACAGCGAGATCGCCGAGCGCCACGGCCTCGAGATCTCCGGCCGCAGGGTGCGGCGCGTGGTCGAGCGGGCCGCCGAGGAGGAGCCGGAGTCGACCTCGGCCTGGCGCCGGGTGCTCGAGCAGACCACCTCGGTCCTGCTCCGCCAGTCCGGCGAGGCCTCTTAGGGGTTGAGGGGTTCCGGGGGTTCCGCGTAGGATCCTTGTAACTCTCGTCTCAAGGAGGAAACATGAGGATCAAGGTGGCGCTCGCCGCCATTCTGGGGTTGTCGTTGCTTGCGGCGGCAGCCGCGGACGCTCACAAGGTGCCGATGGGCCTTGCGAAGGGGGAAATCAGGCGTGCCACCGCCGGCCTCTGCGCGGAAACGCCCGGATGCGTCAACTGGAGCGTCGGGCCGTGCGTGCGTCGTTCCTTCCACCGGATCGACTGCGTATCGAAGCTCAAGGGCGAAAGCGGCGCCAGCTGCGCCTTCGTGACGATCGCCCGCGCACCCTCCCACCGCTACGAAGTGGTGATCCACCACAAGCGGATCTTCTGCTCCAAGCTCTGACGGCCCTTTTAGGCAAGCTGAGCGTGTGGTAGAGAGGGCGGTTGCCCGTCCAGTCGAACTTGTGAGCCCTACGGGCGGGTTCGGCAGGATGGGCAACCGCCCTCTCAACCCGCGTAGAGCTGCTCTATCTCAGGCTCGTGCTTCGAGGTGACGACCGCGCGCTTGACCTTCAGCGTCGGGGTCAGCTCGCCGCCCTCCTGGGAGAGATCCCTCGGCAGGATCGCGATCTTCTTCACCTGCTCGACGCGGGCGAACTTCTCGTTGATCTGATCGACGTGGGCTTCGATCGCCTTGCGGCTTTCTGGGTTCGAGGAGAGCTTCGCAGGGTCGTCCGGAAGCCCGTGCTCCTTGGCGTAGGCGACCGCCTCTTCGGGGTCGAGGGTGACCAGCGCCACTAGGTAGGGGCGGCGGTCGCCGACGACCACGCACTGGGAGACCAGCGGGTGCTGCTTGATCTCATTCTCGAGGTTTGCGGGGGTTATGTTCTTGCCGCCGGCGGTGATGATGATGTCCTTTTTGCGGCCGGTGATCTTGATGAACCCGTCTTCGTCGATCTCGCCGATGTCGCCGGTGTGCAGCCAGCCGTCGACGATCGTCTCGCGGGTCGCCTCCTCGTTCTTGTAGTAGCCCTGGAAGACGTTGGGGCCCTTGACCAGGATCTCGCCGTCCTCGGCGATCTTCACCTCACAGCCGGGGAAGGGTTTGCCGATCGTGCCGATCTTGAAGTCGTCGGGGGTGGAGATCGTCGCCGCGGTCGAGGTCTCGGTCATCCCCCAGCCCTCGAGCACGAGCACCCCGGCGGCGTCGAAGAAGCGCAGGATCTCGGGGCTGATCGGCGCCGCGCCGGAGACGGCGAGGCGCAGACGCCCGCCGAAGAGGCCGCGGATCTTCGAAAGGACTTTTCGGTCGGCGAGCTCGTACTGCTTGCGCAGCAGGAAGCCCGGCCGGCGACCTGCGCGTTCAGCGTCCCGCATCTTGCCGCCGACCCGGATCGACCACTCGAAGATCGCCTTTTTGAGGCCGCCCTCTTTCTCCATGCTGCTGGTCGCGAGGGTGTAGATCTTCTCGAAGATGCGTGGCACCGAAGGAAAGTAG
>DASXBC010000021.1:0-5631 GCA_036406355.1 Solirubrobacterales bacterium
TGGCGTCGACCCGCAGGCTTCTCTCCTCCATGTTGACGTCGGAGACGTCGAGCTGGCGGACCGTGGTCCGCAGCAGCCGCGCCCACTCGGCCGCCTCGGCGGCGCCGCGCAGGTCGGGCTCGGTGACGATCTCGACCAGCGGCGTCCCGCCGCGGTTGAAGTCGACGAGCGAGGCCCCGGAGCCGTGGATCCGCCCCGAGCCGCCGAGGTGGATCATCTTCGCCGCGTCCTCCTCGAGGTGGGCCCGGTGGATCCGGACCCCGCCGAGCCGGCCGGCGCTCGCCAGCGGAATGTCGTACTGGCTGATCTGGTAGGCCTTCGGGCTGTCGGGATAGAAGTAGTTCTTGCGGTGAAAGATCGAGCGCGGAGCGACCTCGCACCGCAGGGCGGCGGCGATCTTCAGCGCGTAGCGGATGGCCTCTTCGTTCGCGACGGGGAGAACGCCGGGGTGGGCGAGGCAGACCGGGCAGGTGTGGACGTTCGGCTCGTCCCCGAACGAGAGCGCGCAGCCGCAGAACATCTTCGTCCTGGTCGCGAGCTGGACGTGGATCTCCAGCCCGATCACCGCCTCGAGCTCAGTCACCGTCACCCTCCCCCGGATGGGCGTCGAAGCCGATCTCGCGCTCGAGCGCGAAGGCCGCCTCGAGCAGGCGCTGCTCGGCGAACGCCGGGGCCGCGATCTGGAACCCGACCGGCAGCCGCGGGCCGCCGCCCTCGGGCTCGGCGAGGCCCGCCGGGATCGAGATCGCCGGGATCCCGGCCAGCGGCATCGGCACCGTGAAGAAGTCGTTCATGTACATCGCCAGCGGGTCGTCGGTCTTCTCGCCGAGCTCGAAGGCGACGGTCGGCGAGGTCGGGGTGACGACGAAGTCGAAATCGGCGAAGACCGCCCGGAAGTCCTCGGCGATTCTGGTCCGCACCCTCTGCGCGCGCCCGTAGTAGGCGTCGTAGTAGCCGGAGGAGAGCGCGTAGGTCCCGAGCATGATCCGCCGCTTGACCTCCTCGCCGAAGCCGGCCGCCCGGGTCTCCTCGTACATCTCGATCAGGTCGTCGGCCTCGCGGCGGATCCCGTAGCGGACGCCGTCGTAGCGGGCGAGGTTGGCGGACGCCTCGGCCGGGGCGATCACGTAGTAGGCCGAGATCCCGTGCTCCGCGTGGGGCAGCGGCGCCTCGGCGATCTCGCCGCCGAGGGACTCGATCCGGGCGAGCGTCGCCTCGAAGACCTTGCGGACGCCGGCCGCGAGGTCGTCGCCGGAGAGCTCGGCCGGGACGGCGAACCGGAGACCCTCAAGGTCCTCGCCGCTGGGGGCGACGATCCCGCCCTCGATCCCCACCGAGGTCGAGTCGCACGGGTCGCGGCCCTCCATCGCGGCGAGCAATAGGGCGGCATCGGTGACGTCGCGGGTCAGCGGGCCGCACTGGTCGAGCGAGGAGGCGAAGGCGATCATGCCGTAGCGCGAGATCGCGCCGTAGGTCGGCTTCAGGCCGACGATCCCGCAGAGCGCGGCGGGCTGGCGGATCGAGCCACCGGTGTCGGTCCCGATCGCACACGGCGCCAGGCCGCCGGCCACCACCGCGGCCGAGCCGCCGGAGGAGCCGCCCGGAACCCTGCCGCGGTCCCAGGGGTTGAGGACCGGCCCGTAGGCCGAGTTCTCGTTCGAGGAGCCCATCGCGAACTCGTCCATGTTGGCCTTGCCGAGCACGCGGGCGCCCGCGGCATCGAGGCGGCGCACCGCGGTCGCCGTGTAGGGCGGCCGGTAACCCTCGAGGATGCGCGATCCGGCGGTGGTCGGCATCCCCTCGGTGCAGAAGATGTCCTTGACCGCGACCGGGATCCCCCGCAGCGGCCCCTCCCCGACCCGGTAGGCGGCGGGGTCCTCCACGTGGCTGAGGTACGCATTCAGCTCATCTGACGCCGCGGCGTCCCGCCAGGCGTCGAAATACTCCTCCGGCGAGAGCGCCCCGGAGGAGATCTCGGCGGCGGCCGCGGCCACCGTCAGCTCCAGCAGCTCCGCGCTCATTCCACCGCCTCGCGCTTTGCTCGCTGCGCGAAGAAACAGAGATGGACGCCTGCTCGCTCCGCGCTCATTCCGCCTGAGGGGACGGGACGCGGAAGGCGCCCTCGGCGGGATCGGGCGCCTGTTCGAGGACGACGTCCTTCGGCCAGCTGGGCCGCGGCTCGTCCGGGCGCAGCACGTTCTCGAGGTCGACGACGTGCGAGGTGGGCTCGACGTCGTCGAGGTCGAGCTCGCCGATCCGGTCGACGTGCTCGAGGATGCCCGAGAGCTCGCCGGCCATCCGCGCGACCTCCTCCTCGGAGAGGCGCAGGCGGGCAAGGCGCGCGACGTGCAGGACCTGATCGCGGTCGATCATTTGACCGCCTCGGGCTTCACTCGCTGCGCGACACACCAGATTTCGCTCATTTGGCTCGCTCCGCGCGCACGGGCCCGATTCTATGGCCAGCTCAGGGAGCGGTGACCGCGCGGCTGCGCGCCGCCAGGCAGATCACGGGCCGCTGCGGCAGGTGGTACTTGAGGACTTCCACGTAGACCTTCGACCCGCGGAGCTTCGGGGTGCTCCTGAACCCGAACCTCCCGAGGAAGGTCGGCCTGTAGGTGGCGACCTTCCTGTCCTTCCCGGGTTCCTCCTTCATCAGCCGGACGGCGCTCTCTTCGCAGAAGAACGACGGGGCTTCGGAGCTGACCTCCCCTTTGATTTTGCCTTCGGAGCGGTCGACGTAGATCGACAGCTGGACCGCATAGACGTGGGTTTTCCCGGCCGCGAGCGTCGGGATCGCGGCCGCCGCGAACGCAGCCGCCACGAGGATCGCCGCTCCCAGGAGACCCGCTCGCTTCATCGCCCCGACCGTAACATCGCCGCCGGCGAGTCGCCAGCGCCTGTTGCGGCAACTGGCTGCCCAGCCAGTTAGAGTGCCGCCACGATGCGGGGAGAGAGCGCGGAGCGTTTCGTCGTCCTCAATCTGCGGCTGCTCGCGGTCAGCTTCGCCGTGGTCGGGATCCTCTTCATCGTCGCCCCGGACGGCGTTCTCAACGTGATCTCCGACCTCGGCGACGACATCGGCAGCTTCACCCGGGCGCCGGAAACGACCGAGCAGCTCTGGCTCTCGCTCGGCTTCTCCTACATGGTCGTCATCGCAGCGCTCTGCGTCGTCGCCCAGGCCGACGTCGTCCGCTACCGGCCCCTGATCCTGGTCCTCGCGATCGGCAAGACCGCTTCCTCACTGAGCTCGCTCGGCTTCTTCCTCTTCGACGAAAACGTCTTCGCCTACCTGCTGAACTTCCTCATCGACGGCTCTCTCGCCCTGCTCGCGCTCTGGCTCTGGTCCCTGGCGGGGCGGGTCGAACGCTCGCCGGCGCCCGGCTGAAGGCGTGCGCCGGGGCTCTCGGCCGCCGAGCAGCGCACCCTGAGCGCGATCTGCGAAGCGATGGCGCCCGCGATCGACGGCCTCCCCGCCGCCGAGGCCGAGGTCGACGTCTCGGGCCGGGTCGGCGAGTTCCTTCGCTCGCTCTCGCCGCGGATGCTGAGCCGGATCCGGCTCGCGCTGCGGGCCTTCGAGTGGCTGCCCTTCCCCTGGCGCTTCAGCCGCCTCGACCGCGGCGCCCGCGAAGACTTCCTGAAGCGGATGGAGGCCTCCCGCCTCTCCCTCTTCGGAGAGCTGGTGCTGATGGCGAAGACATTCGGGACGCTCGGCTACGCGGTCGACCCGGGCGTCGAGCGCTCGCTCGGGATCGCGACGAGCTGCGCGCTCGCCGACGGCACCCTGCCTGAGCCGGCCGGAACGCTCGGCGACCTGGCTCCGGCGGGCGATGGCGAGGAATGCGACGTCGTCATCGTCGGCTCGGGAGCCGGCGGCGCGGCGGCGGCGACGGTGCTCGCCGAGGCGGGCCTCGACGTCATCGTGCTCGAGGCGGGCGCCCATTACGACCGCGAGAGCTACCCGGGCGACCAGCTCGAAGCGATCACCTCGATCTATCGCGATGCCGGCCTCACCGTGGCCGAGGGACGGCCGCCGATCCCGGTTCCGGTGGCGAGGACGGTGGGCGGAACCACCGTGATCAACTCGGGGACCTGCTTCCGCGCGCCGGAGCGGATCCTCCAGCACTGGCTCGAGGCGCACGGCCTCGAGTGGGCCGCCGATCTCGATCCGGATTTCGCCGAGGCCGAGGAGTTCCTCAGGGTGCAGCCGCTCGACCCCGAGCGGATGGGCCGCAACGGTCAGCTCGCGATGGAGGGAGCCGCGGCGCTCGGCGTCAGCGGCGGCCCGATCTCGCGCAACGCCGGCTCCTGCGTGCAGTGCAGCTCCTGCCCCTATGGCTGCCGGATCGATGCCAAGCGGGGCATGCACGTCAGCTACCTGCCACGGGCGGTCGCCGCCGGCGCCCGGCTGCGCGCCGGGGTCGACGCGCGCCGGATCATCGTCGAGGAGGGGCGCGCGGTCGGGGTCGCCTGCCTGGCGGGAGCGCTCGACAACGGACGGCGCCGCCCCTACTCCGTCCGCGCTCGCCTGGCGACGATCGTCGCCGGCGGCGCGCTCGGGACTCCGGAGCTGCTGAAGCGCTCCCGGCTGGGTGGCGACCAGGTCGGGCGCCACCTCCACCTTCACCCCGCCTGTTGGGTCGGCGCCCTTTACGAGGAGGAGGTGCGCGGCTGGGAGGGTGTGATGCAGAGCTACTACGTCGACGAGTGGGAGGACCGCCGGGTCCTGCTCGAGGCGACCTTCACGCCACTGCCGTTCGGCGGGCCGTGGCTGCCTGGGACAGGCCGCGAGCACCAGGAATCGCTCCTCGCCTACGACAGGATCGCCTCGATCGGGGTCCACCTGACCGATCACTCGGCCGGTCGCGTCGGCCTCGCCGGCGATGGCGAGCTGCGGATGACATACGCCCTCAGCGAGGAGGACGCCGGAAGGGTCGCCTTCGGCATCGCCCGCGCGGCCGAGGTCCACTTCGCCGCCGGGGCCGCGGAGGTCTACCCGAACATCGGCCGCGTCCCGGTGCTGCGGCCCGGCGACCTCGCCCAGTTCGAGGCGACGACGTTCAAGCCGGCGGAGCTGAGGCTCGAGGCTTTTCACCCGATGGGGACGGCGCGGATCTCCTCTGAGCCCGGCAGCGGGGTCTGCGGTCCCGACGGCGCCGTCAACGGGGTCAGCGACCTCTACGTCGCCGACGCCTCACTGTTCCCGACCGCCGTCGGCGTCAACCCGATGATGACCATCATCGCCCTTTCGAAGCGGGTCGCCGGCGGGATCGCCGACCGCGCCGGGTCCGTCTGAGCCGCCCGCTCGGGATCGAGGCCCCCGTTGTGCGTCCATATGACGCACAACGGGGGCCTCGTCGAGCTCTTAGCCCTGCGGGGGTGGAGGCGGCGGCTGCTGGCCCGGCGCCGGCGGGGGCGGCGGCTGCTGGCCCGGCGGAGGTGGCTGCTCAGCCATTCACATACTCGGTTCCGCGGCGTGGAGCGCGTTCGCGACCGAGGCCTCGAGCATAGCGGCGTCGGCGTCGGACACCCGGCGGCGCGCGAGGCGCCCGCCCGAGCCCTCGAAGGCCTGCACCATCTCGTCGACGTCGTCGGTCGGGCCGAACATGATGACCGCCGACGAGCCGACCGGCA
>DASXBC010000022.1:0-3728 GCA_036406355.1 Solirubrobacterales bacterium
GCAGCTCGATCCCGTTGAAGGCCAGCGAGGCGATCAGGATCGAGACGGTGAAGCCGATGCCGGCGATCGCTCCGCCGCCGACGGTCGCCGCCCAGCCGACCGGCGGCCGCAGCCGGCCGCGGCTGATCTTCGTCACCAGCCAGGAGACGCCGGCGATCCCGACCGGCTTGCCGAGCACGTAGCCGACCAGGATCCCGAGCGTGATCGGCGAGGTGTAGGCATCGGAGAGGAAGCCGCCGTCGATCGCGATGCCGACGTTGGCGAGCGCGAAGAGCGGCACGATCACGTAGCTCGTCCACGGGTGGTACATCTGCAGCAGCCGCGCGTTCGGCGGCAGCGCCGCTTTCAGGCCCGACCGCGCGGTGCGTTCGAGCTGCGGCGTCGGCTGCTCGCGGAAATCGCGGAAGAGCTCGGTCGCCCGCTCGAGCGTGCTGCGTTCGGACGGGTAGGCCCAGGCGATCACTCCCGTCGCGAGTCCGAGGACGACCGGGTCGATCCCGGACTCATAGAGGGCCACCCAGGCGGCGAGCCCGAGCATGAAGTAGACGGGGCCGACCCGGATTCGGGCGACCCCGAGGCCGAGGAAGACCACGGCGACGATCGCAGCCCCGATCAGCAGCGGCACGACGTCGATCGCGCCGCTATAGGCGAAGACGATGACGAGGAGCGATACGACGTCGTCGACGACGATGATCGTCAGCAGGAAGCCGCGCAGCCGGTCGGGGAAGCTCGGCCCGACCAGGGCGAGCATGCCGAGGGCGAAGGCGGTGTCGGTCGACATCGCGACCCCCCAGCCGTGGGCGGAGTGCTCGCCGGCGTTGAAGGCGAGGAAGATCGCGATCGGCACCGCCATCCCGCCGAAGGCGGCGAGCACCGGCAGGGTCAGCCGCCGCCGCTCGCGCAGCTCGCCGACATCGAACTCGCGCCGCACCTCGAGCCCGATGACGAAGAAGAAGAACGTCATCAGGCCGTTGTTGACCCACTCGCGCAGGCTCTGGGAGATGCCCGAGGAGCCGATTTCGATCGAGAGCGTCGTGTTCCAGACGCTTTCGTAGGAGTGGACGTCGACGTTCGCCCAGGCGATCGCCGCGACCGCCGCCGCCAGCAGCACGACGGCGCTGCCGATCTCGGTCGCGAGAAAGTCGCGCAGCGGCCCCTGCAGGCTGCGCGCCCAGGCCGTGTGGCCGCTGAACCTCGATCGGGACGGGGGGTCGTTCATCTCCGGCAGCCTTGCATCCCGCGACGTTAGGCTTGCCCTCGATGACGCGGATGTTTCAGGTCATCCTGGTCGGGCTGGCACTGCTTGCCTGCGGGGCGATCCCGGTTCAGGCGGCGCTGACGCCGACGAGCACGTCATTCCCGGCGACCGACCCGCCCGCGAGCGAAACGGGGCCCTACTCGATCGCGGCCGGCAGCGACGGCCAGCTCTGGTTCACCGATCCCTATGCGCACCAGATCGGGCGGATGACGACCGACGGCCGGCTCACCCTCCAGGCACCGGTCCCCTCGACGTGGTTCTCGTACGGGATCGCGGCCGGGAGCGACGGGGCGATGTGGTTTGTCAGCCAGAACCCGTCCAGCATCAGCCGGATCGACGCCGCGGGCAACGTGCTCACCAAGGATCTCGCGAGCCCGATCGCCAACCCGACCCACATCGTCTCCGGGCCCGGCGGAGCGCTCTGGTTCACCGAGGGGGTCGCACACGCGATCGGGCGCATGCCCGCGACAACGCCGCTGACGACGCCCAACGAGTCGCTGTCCACCGAAGGCGGCCCCAACGCGATCGCGGCGGGACCGGACGGCAACCTCTGGTTCACCGAGTACAGCGACGGCAAGATCGGCCGCATGAGTCCGAGTGGGACCACCAAATACTTCCCACTCCCGAAAGGCTACGAAAACCCCGAGGGGATCACCGCGGGCCCCGACGGCGCGCTCTGGTACACGGCCCTCAACCCGCCTGCGGTCGTCCGGATTGCAACCGACGGCAGTCAACAGGTGTACCCGCTGCCGAAAGAAAAGTACCCGAACGAGATTACGACCGGCCCCGACAACGCGCTGTGGATCGCTGTGGGTGACGAAATCGGCCGGATGACCACCGCAGGGGCGTTCGAAACGTTTCCCCTTCCGCCCACGGTCGGACTCAATTACCTGACACCGGGCCCGGACGGAAATGTCTGGTTCACCGAGGAGAACGCCGGCAGGATCGGGCGGATCACTACCCCGCCGAATGCGACCACGGTCGGGGCAGGCGACGTGCGGGCGGGGCAGGCGACGATCGCCGGCAGGGTCGATGGCCACTCGCAGCCGACCGACGTCACGGTCGACTACGGCCCGGTCGGCGCCACCCCGAGCCGTACCTCTCCGCTCCATCTGGCGGCGAGCGCTGCGGAACAATCGGTCACGATCCCCCTCAGCCGGCTTGTCCCCGCGACCGCCTACCGCTACCGGGTCGTCGCGACGAACCCGACCGGGTCGACCGCCGGCGCGTTCGCCGAATTCACCACCGGGCCGGCCCCGAAATGCAGGATCAGGAAATCGAAACTCCAGAAGACGGGAACGCTGACCGTCTCGCTCAAATGCACCTCGACGACCTCCGTCAGCGCGACGGCGAGGTTCGCGTCAGCCAGGGCGTCCGCCAAGCACTCCCGCTCACTGACCTTCGGCCGAGCCAACGCCAAAGTCGTGAACGGGAAGGCGACCCTGCGGATCAAGCCGAAGAAGGCCGCCCGCAAGCAGCTGCGGAATCATGCGCGGCTATCGATCCGGCTGGCGATGAAGCTCCGCGGCGGTGGCGCGATCGTCGGCTACAACAAGTCTGTTCACGTGCGCCGGCCCGCTCGCTAGCCGGAGAGTGCGGTCAGAGCTGGGTCGCGAGCAGCGCGATAACCGCGGCGAAGCCGGCCAACATCCCACCCGTCAACGCGATCACGGCCTGCATCATCGTGCGCTGCATCGAGTCGAGGCGCGATTCAAGGCGGTCGAACCGTGCCTCGATATGGCCGAAGCGCGACTCAACCCCAGACTCGTTTGAGTCGAAGCGGCCAACGAAACGCGCTTCCAGCGAGTCGAACCTCCTATCGACCGAGTCAAACCTCTTGTCGACCCGCTCGAAGCCGAGATCGACTCTGCGATTGAGGTCGTCGAGGCGCTCGTCGGTCCACTTTTCGCGCATCGCGTTGATGATCCCACGTTAACGGCCGCATTCTCACGGGAGGCGCGCGGCGCGCAACGTTTCCAGGTTCTCCTTGTGGACGGCCTCGTAGGCCTCGAAGTAGTGGACCCAGCCCGCCTCGAGCGGGCCGGCGATCAGGTCGCGGAGCGGCGTTTCGCGCAGCTCTGGGTCCTCCCGGCAGCGGATCAGCGCCCGGATGTACTGCCCGGTGGCGGTGATCAGGCCGCGCGTGTAGCCGCCGGCGGCGATCACGTCGGGATCGCCGTGACAGGGAAGGATGCGTTCGGGCTTGAGGCGCGAGAGGCGCTCGAGATCGGCGAGGTGGGCGTCGAAGTTCTCGGGCTCCTCGACGTAGGTGACCGTGTCCTCCATCGTGTCGCCGCAGAGCAGGAGACGCTGCTCCGGTAGCCAGACCACCGCCGCGTCGTCGCTGTGAATGTCGACCTCGATCAGCTCGACCTCGGTCCCGCCGAGGTCGAGGCGCTCACCTCCGGAGAGGACCCGCGTCGGCATGACCAGCGGCTCGATCGGCGGCGGCCCCTCGAGCGTGCCGGCC
>DASXBC010000023.1:0-5229 GCA_036406355.1 Solirubrobacterales bacterium
TGATCAGGGTCGCGGCGAGGTCGGCGCCGCCGACCGCGAGGTCCCTGTCCGATTCCTCCTTCAGCCTGGTGGCCTCCGCGACCGGAGTGTCCGTCGCCAGCCTGGCGTTTCCCTCGACCTCCTCGAGGGTCCGCGAGAAGACCACCTTCGGCAGCGGCCTCCAGATCTCGGCGAACTCGGTCTCGACCGGCCCCCAGCTCTCGTCGGTCGTCTCCCAGTAGAGCATCGTTTCGTAGAGGCGCCGTCCGAGGAGCTGGGTGCCCGCACCCCGCACCCGCTCGTTGTGGAAGCGGTGCAGCTCGACGTCGGGCACCGACCAATCGATCTCTCCGTCCGGCCCGGCGATGTAGCCGTCGAGCGAGACGCTCATCGAGTAGATCAGGTCGGCCACGGACGTCCTCAGAGGTCCTCGCCGCTGAGTTCGGAGCTCAGCTCCCAGAGGTGAAGGCGGGCTTCGGGGTCGTAGGCCTGCCCGTCGGCGGCGGCCTCCTCCTGGCGGTCGAAGAAGCGGCCGCTGACACCGCCGAGCTCGGGGGAGAGCGCGAGCCGGACCGTCGCCTCGATCCCGGCCTCGAGGGTGTCGATCGGGTTCCCGTACTGCTCGAGGACCATCTTCGTCGGCATGAATGTCGAGGGGTGGAGGCTGTTGACGCTGACGCCGCTGCCCTCGAGTCGCTCGGCGAGCTCGATCCCGAACGTGATCTGGGCGAGCTTGCTCTGCGAGTAGGCGCGTTTGCCCTCGTAATCGCGCTCGAGCATCGGGTCGTCGAAGTCGAGCGGCGCCTGGCCGAGCGAGGCGACGTTGACGATCCGCGACGGGGCCGAGCGCCGCAGCAGCGGCAGCAGCCGCAGGGTCAGGACGAACCCGGCGAGGTAGTTGACGGCGAAGCGCAGCTCGATCCCGTCGGCGCTTTCCTGGCGCGTCGTCAGATCCGGTTTGCCGGAGCCGATGCCGGCGTTGTTGATGAGGACGTCGAGCTCGTCGGTCGAACGCTCGACCTCGTCGGCGAGGGTGCGGACCTGCTCGAGCGAGGCGAGGTCGGCCAGGTGGGTCCGGATCCGGCCGGTCCCGGTCGCCGCCTCGATCTCGGCCGCCGCCGCCGCGAGCCGCTCGGGGTCGCGGCCATGGATGTGGACGGTCGCGCCCTCTGACGCCAGCCGCTCGGCGACCCCGCGGCCGAGCCCGTCGGTCGCTCCGGTGACGAGGACGACGGTCTCCTGTGGGGGCATCGCGGGATCGAGGTTAGTGTGTTCGAAAAGTGGGACGACGGGGCAAGAGCTGGGTGATCGTCACGGCGGTCGTATCGGCTGCGCTGTCGATGGCCGCCACCTCCGCATCCGCCGCCATCAGGTGCGGCTATGACCCGGCTACCCGCGTTCTGTCGGTCTACGCCACCGAAGGGGCCGCATACCTCGGCTCCGAAGCCGAGCTGGAGCGGGTCGGCGACCGAATCGAGATCTCCGACGGCTTCTCCGGGCACCGGGTCAAATGCCACGGGTCGCCGACCGTCACCAACACCGACCGGATCAAGCTCCGCTCGCTCGGCTTCCTCAGTTCGGTGGAAATCTCGCTCGCCGGCGGGCCCTTCGCGCCCGGCGCAACGCCCGAGGCCGACGGAAGCTCGGAGATCGAGTTCACGCTCGCCGGCAGGGGAGGGGCGACCGTGACGGGCGGGCCGGAGGCCGATCACTTCAGCTACGTGACCGAGGGCGGCAGGAGCGGGATCAACCTCGATCCGGGCCCGGAAGGGAACGACACGGACATCGACCTCGTCACGGCCGATCCGCGGACGTTGCTGATCGTCGACGGCGGGCCCGGGCCGGACACGATCGATGTCCTCGACCGTCCCAGGGTCGAAGTGCAGGCGAGGGGCGGTCCCGGCGACGACAGCCTCAGCGCCGTCGGCGACGCGTCCCTCGGCGCGATCCTCGAAGGCGAAGAGGGGGCCGACCAGATCGTCGGCAGCGCCGGCGAGGACATCATCAGGCCCGGCCCGGGACCCGATCTGGTGCGGGCGGAAGGCGGCGCCGACGAGATCTGGAACCCGCCCGACAGGAGCCGCGACTCGATCGAGTGCGGCGGCGGTGACGACCTGGTGTTCGAACGGGAGCCGCGCGACCGGCTGCGCTCGTGCGAGAGCGTCCGGCCCGACCCGACGCGCTGAGGCACGCGGACTGGATTCGCCCGGACCGGGCGGGTACGTTAGTCCCGACCCCGAGTCCCGCCCAGAGGAGAGTCAGATGCTGAAGAAGCTGAACCCCCGCCGGTCGCCGGCAACCGTTGTCGCGATACTCGCCCTGATCGCGGCCCTGGGCGGAACCGCCATCGCAGCCGGTGGCCTCACCGGCAAGCAGAAAAAACAGGTGAGGAAGATCGCGACGAAGGTCTTCAACGGCAACATCGGCAAAGCGTCCGTCGCGCACGCGAACAGCGCCGATACGGCTACGAAAGCCACCAAGGCGAACGAAGCCACCAAGGCGAACGAAGCCACCAAGGCCAAAGAAGCCAACAAGGCCAACGAAGCTTCGAAAGCGGGCAACGCCGACAAACTCGGGGGGCTGCCGGCGGTGTCCTACCAGCGCAAGATCGCCCAGGCCTGCCCGCCGCCCGAGTCGATTGCCAACGTCGCGACGGAAGGCGACGTCACCTGCACGACTCCCGTCACGGCGATCAGGATGACTCCGTCGGCGGGAGAAGACATCGCAGAGAGCCTCGGCGACGAACTGCAGCTCCTCACGGTCTGCCACGACGGCGGCCAGGTCTCGATGCACTTCCAGAACCTGGGTTCCGTTGCGGCGACGCTCAACTGGTTCTACGGCGACGCGGAAGCCGCTCGCGCCAGCGGCGCCAATCTCAGCGCCGGTACTGGTGAACAGGCGTTCTCGTTCGTCAACACCGGGCCGCAGCGAATCGAGGGCCAGTTCATCTACTCGCTGCCGGGCGCGATCCTGACGATCAACCTCCACGCCTACGACGGCGGCACCTTCTGCGAGGTCAGGGGCACGGTCGAGACCGCCGACGGCTAGAGGTGCGAGCGGCCCCAATCCGGTTAGGCTGGGCCGATGAGCGTGACCAGTCAGATCCTCGACGTCCACGAGAAGGTCTACAAGGCGACGGACGGGCGGGTCGGGCACAAAGTGCTCGGCGTCCCCTGCCTGCTGCTGCGGACCGAGGGCCGCCGCTCGGGAAAGACGCGGACCAACGGCCTCGTCTACGCGAAGGACGGCGACGACTACGTGGTCGTCGCCTCGAAAGGCGGCGACCCGAAACACCCGGCCTGGTTCCACAACCTGAGGGCGAACCCCGAGATCGGGATCCAGGTCGGCCGCCGTCGCAGCAAAGCCCGGGCCCGCGTGGTCGAGAAGTCCGACCCCGATTACGACCGGCTCTGGGAGCTCGTCAACGAGAACAACCGCGACCGCTACACGGAGTATCAGGAGAAGACCGAGCGTCCGATCCCGATCGTCGTCATCACCCCGGCCTGAACGGGTAGAGGGAGAGGGGACGATGAGCGTCATCGACGAACTCGTCAAGAACAACGAGGCGTTTGCCGCGGGCTTCGACCACGAGCGGCAGCCGCCGTCGCAACCGGCGAGAAGGGTCGCGATCGTCGCCTGCATGGACGCGCGGCTCGATCCCTATGAAGTCGTCGGCCTCACGATCGGGGACGCGCACGTGATCCGCAACGCCGGCGGCGTCATCACCGACGACGAGATCCGCTCGCTGGCGATCTCCCAGCACCTGCTCGGCACCGAGGAGATCATGCTGATCCATCACACCGACTGCGGCATGCTCAACGTCAGCAACGAGGAGTTCCACCAGCTGCTCGAGGCCCAGGCCGGTCAGCGCCCCCCATGGCACACGATGTCGTTCTCCGACCTCGAGGAGGACGTCCGCGATTCGATCTGGCGGATCAAGGAGAGCCCGTTCATCCCGAAAACCGACTCGGTCCGCGGCTTCATCTACGACATCGCGACCGGCCGCCTCGAGGAGGTCACCTGAGCCTCAGGGGCGCTTCTTGACCAGCTTCAGCGTCTTCGTCCTCGACGCGATCGTGCCGCCGGTGGGCGTGAAGCTGAACTTCGCCTTGACCTTGACCTTGCCCTTGCGGTTCAGTGCCTTCAGCGCCTTTCCCTTTGCCTTGAGCAGGATCTTGACGGTGCCCGCGGCCTTCGCCGTCTTGCCGGCCTTCTTCACCTTCTTCGAGCCGACGAGGCGGACCGCGCCGGGGCCGGGAACGATCACGGCGACGGTCGCCGTTCCCTTCTTCTTGTTCAGCTTGACCTTGCCGAAGCGGAAGGCATTGGACGGCAGCGGCGGCGCCTGGAGCTCGTAGGCGCCGATGTCGGCGCCGTTCGCCCCCGGCGCGGCCGAGAGCGGGACGCCGGGGTAGAGGACGGGGCGGGGATCGCCGCGCTGGTCGACGCCCAGCGAGCCCGAGCCCCTGTTCACCGCCGGACTGGTCGGAGCGAGCGCCATCGTCGAAGTCGGGCCGCCGTTGTCCTCGAGCGGGCCGAGCTGCGGATCGGCGCCGATCAGGTTCGATCCGGCGACCGCTTCGGTGAGCGTCGCGTCGGCAGGGTTGCCGACAAGGCTGAAGGCGGCGTCGATCGGCCCGCTGAGATCGGCGCCACCGGTGTCGGCGCTGTTGCCGGCGACGATCGTGTCCTCGAGCTGGATCGGGTTTTTGGAGCTGACGGTGACGCCACCGCCCTTCGCTTCGGGCCCCGTCGCGTGATTGCCGGAGATGGTCGAGGCCTCGACCAGGATCGATCCTTCGGACGAGTTGAGGGCGAGGCCACCGCCGCCAGAGGCAGCAGAGCTGTTGCCGAAGACCGTGGAGTTGGCGACGGTGGCACTGCCTTTCGAGACCGCCCCGCCAATTGCGCCGCCCTCCTGCTGGGCCTGGTTGCCCGAGAACGTGGTGCCGGTGACCAGCGCGCTGCCGCTCAGCAGCTCGATGTCGAGCGCACCGGCGAATCCCGATGTCGTGTTGCCGCTGAAGGTCGAGTTTTCGATTGCGATCGCGACGCCTTCGCCGCCGACCCAGGCGCCCCCGCCGGCTATGGCGTGATTGCCGCTGAGGGTCGTCGAGCGGAGCGTCAGCGACGTTCCAAAGGCGTCAACGCCACCGCCGTAGTCCGAGGCGGTGCCGCCGGTGATCAACGAGTTGACGATGGTCAGGCTCGAGGCCGGGTGTTCGTAGTCGTTCCAGATGTTGCCGCCAG
>DASXBC010000024.1:0-14025 GCA_036406355.1 Solirubrobacterales bacterium
CTCGCCTGGCTCGTCGCCCCGACCTCGGCCTCCGGCCCGGACGGCATCCCCCGCGGCTTCGAATCCGGCCTCCGCTATCTGGCGCCGGCCCTGATTCTCGGCATGTCCCTGCTGCCGATCGTCCTGCGAGAGCGGCTTCGGGGGAGGGGCGCGGGGGGCCTCCCGAACCGGCGGATACTCAAAACGCCGACCTCATTAGGTCGGCGTTTGTCGGGGCGGGAGGTACCCCGCGTCCCGCTGGCGGTGGCCGGGGTCGTAGCCGCGATCGCGATCGGATACCCGGTCCAACGTCATTATCTGGAGAATCGATACCGGGACCCGAGCTTTGCGGCGCCCGGCCTGAACGCCGTCTTCGCCGCGACCAGTCGGGTCTCCGGCGAGCGGATCGCGACGACTACGACCCGCCAATACCCGCTGTTCGGAACCGATCTCTCCAATCGGGTGCAGTACGTCGGCCGCCACGAGCCGCACGGCGGTTTCGTCGCCCCGACCTCGTGCCGGGAGTGGCGGCGCCTGATCGACGCCGGCCACTACGAATACGTGATCGCCAGCCGCGACCGGATCGAACCGGGTCGGCCGCCCTACCCGCCCTCCGCCGGCTGGACCGAAGGCCCCAACGCGAAGCTCGTCCTCGCGGTCCCGCCGACCAAGGTCTTCAAGCTGAGGGGGACGCTGGATCCTTCGGCGTGCCCGTGAGCGCGCCGGTCGGCGGGTGACAGGACCCGCCCACCGGGCCCGCCCGCCATACTGGCCCGCCGATGGACCAGATCCGCAATTTCTCGATCATCGCCCACATCGATCACGGCAAGTCGACGCTCGCCGACCGGATCCTCGAGATCACCGGCTCAGTCGATCCGAAGAAAATGCGGGCTCAGGTGCTGGACTCGATGGACCTCGAGCGCGAGCGCGGGATCACGATCAAGGCCCAGGCCGTCCGGGTCGAGTACCGCGCCTCCGACGGCCAGAGCTACCACCTGCACTTGATCGACACCCCCGGTCACGTCGACTTCTCCTACGAGGTCTCGCGCTCGCTCGCCGCCTGCGAGGGGGCGCTGCTCGTCGTCGACGCCGCCCAGGGCGTCGAGGCGCAGACCGTCGCCAACACCTACCTCGCGATCGAGAACGGCCTCGAGCTGATACCGGTCGTCAACAAGGTCGACCTCCCCGGGGCGGAGCCGGAGCGCGTCGCCGAAGAGATCGCCGACCTGCTCGGCGGCGATGCCGCCGACGCGATCCCGATCTCGGCCAAGACCGGCGAGGGCGTCGGCGACGTGCTGGAGGCGATCGTCGAGCGGATTCCGCCCCCCGGCGGGGCCCTCGATGCACCGCCACGGGCGCTGATCTTCGACTCCGAGTTCGACCAGTACCGGGGCGTGGTCGCCTATGTCCGGATGGTCGACGGCTCGTTCCGCAAGGGGGAGAGGATCGTCGCGATGCAGAACGGGACCGAGGCCGATATCGACGACCTCGGGTTCTTCCGGCCGGCGATGACCGCCGTCTCCGGCATGGAGGCGGGGGACGTCGGCTACCTGATCACCGGCGTCAAGGACGTCGCCAGGCTGCGCGTCGGCGACACCCTCACCGCCCGCGACCGCCGCGCGGCCGAGCCGCTCGAGGGCTACCGCGAGGTCCGGCCGATGGTCTTCTGCGGCCTCTTCCCGATCGACACGGATCGCTACGAAGACCTCCGCGACGCGCTCGACAAGCTCGCTCTCAACGACGCCGCCCTCTCCTACGAGCCCGAGACCTCCGACGCGCTCGGTTTCGGGTTCCGCTGCGGCTTCCTCGGCCTGCTGCACATGGAGATCGTCCGCGAGCGGCTCGAGCGCGAGTACGACCTCGACCTCCTGGCGACGACGCCCAACGTCCGCTACGACGTCCACCTGATCGGCGGCGCCAATCCAATCGAAATCCACAGCCCGACGCAGCTCCCGGACCCGGGCTCGATCGAGGAGATCGAGGAGCCCTACATCAGGGCGACGATCATCTGCCCGTCGGAGTACGTCGGGGCGGTGATGGAGCTCTGCCAGGGGCGTCGTGGGACCCACGTCGACATGCACTACCTCAGCCCGCAGCGGGTCCAGATCCGCTACGACCTGCCGCTGGCGGAGATCGTCCTCGACTTCTTCGACCTCCTCAAGTCCTCGACCCGAGGCTACGCCTCGCTCGACTACGAGCCGATCGGCAACCGCCCCTCCGACCTGGTCAAGGTCGACATCCTGCTCGCCGGCGACAAGGTCGACGCGCTCTCGATCATCGTCCACCGCGACTTCGCCTACGACCAGGGCAAGGTCCTGGTCGAGCGGCTGCGGAAGACGATCCCGCGGCAGCTCTTCGACATCCCCGTGCAGGCGGCGATCGGCTCGCGAATCCTCGCCCGCGAGACGGTCAAGGCGCTGCGCAAGGACGTTACCGCCAAGCTCTACGGCGGCGACGTCACCCGCAAGCAGAAGCTGCTGAAGAAACAGAAAGCGGGCAAGAAACGGATGAAGCAGGTCGGCCGGGTCGAGGTGCCGCAGGAGGCCTTCCTCGCGGTTCTCGAGATCGATGAGTAGGATGCCCGCCGCGATGGCGATCAAGACCGACGCGGTGGGCAAGGAATGGCCCGCCACCACATATGAGATCGGCAAGGAGAAGATCGGCGAGTACGCGCGGGTGGTCGGGATCGAGAACCCGGTCCACTTCGACCGCGAGGCCGCCAGGGCCGCCGGCTTCCGCGACATCGTCGCGCCGCCGATGTTCGTCGTCGTCTACGCCTCGCCGGCGATCGGGCCCGCGATGTTCGACCCCGAGGTCGCGATGAACTTCGCGGCGATGGTCCACGGCGGCCAGGAGTTCGAGTGGGACGAGCCGGCGGTCGTCGGCGACGAGATCACAACCAGCGCCAGGTGCCGGGAGATCTTCGAGAAAGACGGCAAGGGCTTCTACGTCTTCGAGACCAACTCGGTCAACCAGAATGGCGACCAGGTGGTGCGCGGGACCTGGACCAACATCGTCAGGGGGGTTTGATGAGCGATCTCAACGTCGGCGACCAGATCCCCGAGCTGCGGGTGACTCCGGACAAGTACCTGCCGCACCGTTACGCGGGGGCCTCGGGCGATTTCAACCCGATCCACATCGACCGCGAATTCGCCAAGCAGGTCGGCCTGCCGGACACGATCCTGCACGGCCTCTACATGATGGGCCTGGTGGCGCGGGCGAACGCGGCGGGAGTCGCCGGCGGCGACCCGCGGGCGCTGAAGCGCCTTTCGGTCCAGTTCCGCGGGATGGGCGCGCCCGAGACCGAGATCGTCGTCACCGGCACCGTCAAATTGGTCGACGGCGACCGGGTCGTGATCGACACCGTCGCCGCCCAGGGCGACAACCAGACGATTCGCAACGCCGAGGCGGAACTGGAGGTTTAGCGGTTTGTGGAGAGGGGTCGGTCACCCCTCTCTCGCGGTATCCGGCTGCGCCGGTAGCGCCGCGCTCGGGCAGGGGGCAGCCGACCCTCTCCGACCGCCGCTCGCCCGATTTCGGGGGACTCGTGGGTCGATTCCTAAGATGTGTCTGTGCTGAGCAAGCGACAGGAAATGATTTTCGGGCTGGTGGTCGATGCCTATCTCTCGTCGGGGCGGCCGATCGCCTCGAAGTCCCTTGCACAGCGGGGCGACGTCGAGTGGGCCGCATCGACCGTTCGCGCCGAGCTCGCCGCGCTCGAGACGGCCGGATTTCTGACGCATCCGCACACATCGGCGGGGCGCGTTCCAACCGAGGTCGGATACCGCCACTACGTCGATTCGCTGATCGAGTCGGAGGCCCCGGCGGCGGGCCCGGCGACCGAGCTGCGGCTGTCGCGGCTGCGGCGGGAGATCGATGACGCCCTGCGGGAGACGACCGCCGCTCTCGCCGGCGTCAACGACCTGATGGCGCTCGTCACCGCGCCGCCCCCGTCCCTGGCGGCGACCATCCACCGGGTCGAGGTCCTGCGCCTGCAGCCGACCCGGGTCGTGGCAATCGCGATCGCCTCGACCGGCGCCGTCGTCAAGCGCGTCTTCGACTTCGACGACCCGGTCGACCCCGGGCTGGTCGAATGGGCCTCGAGCTACCTGAACGAGCTGCTCTCGGGGATGGGAGTCGGGTCGCGGATGATCGCCGACCGCCTCGGCCGCGATGAGCTCGACCCGGTCGAGGCGGGGTTCATCGCCACCCTGGGCAGCACGTTCACAGGCCTCGAGTCGGACGCCGGCGACACCCTCTACGTCGACGGGACCTCGCGCCTGCTATCCGAGGCCCACCTCGACGACCTGCCCCGGGCCGATGAGCTGATGACCGCCCTCGAGCGCCGTGCGAGCATGCTCGGGATGCTCCGCTCAGCCCTCGACGAGCGCTCGGTGTTCCTCTGGATCGGGGACGAGAACCCGCAGCCCGAGCTCCGCAGCGTCAGCATCGTCGGCGCCAACTACGGCCTCGCCCACCGCAACCTCGGTTCGGTCGGGGTGGTCGGGCCGCTGCGGATGGACTACGCGACCGCGATCTCCTCGGTGCGAAGCGCCGCCCGCGAGCTCTCGCGCTACTGCGAGACGGTCTTCGACCACTAGGCGTCCCGAGATGCCACGCGACTACTACGAGGTGCTGGGGGTCGGCCGCGACGCCGACGCGGCCGAGGTCAAGCGAGCGTTCCGCGGCCTCGCGCGCAAGCTCCACCCCGACGTGAACGCCCACGATCCCGAGGCCGAGGAGAAGTTCAAAGCGGCGGCGGAGGCCTACGAGGTTCTCTCCGACCCCGAGCAGCGCCGCGTCTACGACGCCTATGGGCACGAGGGTCTGCGATCCGGCGGCTTCCCGCCCGGGGGAGGGTTCGCTTCGGTCGAGGACATCTTCCAGGCGTTCTTCGGGCGCGGCTTCGGCTTCGAGGTTCGGCGCGGCCCGATGCGGGGCCAGGACCTGATCCACAGCGTCGAGATTTCCGCGGTCGAGGCGATGCTGGGGACGACCATCAGCGTCCCGAGCCACGAGGGCGACCGCGAGATCGAGCTGCCGCCGGGAGTCCAGGCGGGCACTCAGTTCGCGCTCCGCGGCCACGGGCTGCCCGGCGCCAACGGCGGGCCACCGGGAGACCTGGTGATCGCGGTTCGAGTGATCGTCCCGACCAAGCTGAGCGACGAGCAGCGCGAGATGGCCGAGAAGCTCGCCGAGTCGCTCGGCCCCGAGAACCTCCCCGGAGAAGGCGGCGACGAGAGCTTCTTCTCGCGGGTCCGCCGCGCGTTCCAGTAGCCCTTGATCCGGCTGGCGGTGAGGTGTCGTCCCGAGCTGGCCGAGGTCGTGCTCGCCGAGCTGACGGTGCTGGCGCCGAACGGGGTCGAGGAGGAGCGGGGCCCGGGGTACGTCGAGTACGCGATCTACGGCGGCGAGGGGGAGCTGCCGGCGCTCGGCGAGATCGAGGCGGCGGCGGGCGAGGAGTTGGTCGAGGTCATCTCGACCGAGGTCCCCGACGACTGGGCCGATCGCTGGCGGGATTTCCACCGCCCGATCCTGGTCGGCGACCGGATCTACATTCGACCCTCCTGGGAGGAGCCGCGCGAGGGTGTTCTCGATCTCGTCGTCGATCCCGGGCTCGCCTTCGGGACCGGCGCCCATCCGACGACGCGCATGTGCCTCGAGCTGTTGCTCGAGCTCGCCGAGCAGGGGGAGGCGCATGGGCCGCTGGCCGATCTCGGGACCGGGTCGGGGCTGCTCGCGATCGCCGCCGCCAAGCTCGGCTGGGACCCGATCACCGGATACGACCGCGAGCGGGCGGCGATCGATGCGGCCGTCGCCAACGCAACCGCCAACGACGTCGCGATCGAGATCGTCGAGGCGAACCTCCGCGACCAGCTGCCGCCACTCGCCCCGACGGTCGTCGCCAACCTCACCGCCTCCGTCCTGAGGGAGGTGGCCAGAGAGTTCCCGGGGTCCCCCCGAACGTTGGTGCTATCAGGACTCCTCCCGGACGAGCTCGACGAGATCGCCGGCGAGTTCGCCGCCCACGGCCTCGGGGAGGCCGAGAGGCGGATTGACGGCGAATGGGCGGCGCTCCTGCTCCGTCGCCGCTAGCGGGTATGTTCCCCGGCGATGGAGCTGGCGACATACGGGGACACGGGCTACAAGATCGGCCTCTTCCTCCACATCCTCGCGGTCGTGATCGCTTTCGGCCCGACCTTCGGCTACGCCCTCTTCTTCTCGGTCGCCCCGCAGTACCCGCGGGCGACTCCGGCGATCCTCGCCGGGGTCCAGAGATGCGACCGCTACCTGGTCAACCCGGGCATGATCGTCCTCCTCCTCGCCGGCCTCTACCTCCTCAGCTCCGGTGACTGGGACGCCGGCAAGGCCTTCATCGTCGTCGGGTTCATCGCGATCATCGCCCTCTTCGGCCTCCAGCACGGCTTCTTCCAGCCGCAGACGCGGAAGGCGAAGGAGCTCGCCGAACGCGACCTGAAGGCGGGCGATGAGCTGAGCGATGAGTTCGAAGCGGTCAGCGCCAGAATCGGCCAGGTCGGGACACTCGCCGGCCTGATCGTCGTCGTCACGATCTTCTTCATGGTGTACAAGCCGTTCCTCTGAGCCGCTCAGCCTCCCTTCCGATCGCGATGTTCGACTCCGGGGTCGGCGGGCTGACCGTGCTCCACGAGTGCCTCGTCTCGCTCCCAGAGGAGGACTTCGTCTACCTCGGCGACACCGCGATGTTTCCCTACGGCACCCGCGACACCGGCCTCCTGCGGGAGCGGATTCGCCGAATCGCCGAGATGCTGCTCGACGACGGCGCCAAGCTCCTGGTGATCGCCTGCAATACGGCGACCGCCATCGGCGACGACGTCGCCCGCGAGGTCGCCGCGGAGCGCGGGGTGCAGGTGGTCCCGGTCGTCGAGCCGCAGGCCGAGATCGCGGCGGCAATCACCGCGAGCACGCGGGTCGGCGTCCTGGCGACGCCAAACACGGTCGAGAGCGGCGCCTACCGGCGCGCCCTCGAGGCCCAGGGTCGGTCGCTCGAGGTGACCGAGGTCGAGGCCCCGGACCTGGCGGCGTTCATCCAGGACGGCTCGCCGTTCGACGAGGCGGTGATGGAGATGGCCCGTGCCTATTGCGCGCCGTTGCGGCGAGCCCGGGTCGACACCCTGATCCTCGGCTGCACCCACTATCCGCTGGTCGCGCCGATGCTGCAGCGGATCCTCGGCCGTGACGTGCGACTGGTCAGCGGCGGCCACGCGGTTGCCGCCGCGGTCCAGCGCACGCTCGTCTCGGCAGGGGTCGCTCGCGACCAGGACGGCGAGGGCGAGTACCGCTTCCTCTGCACCGGCGAGGTCGATTCGTTCCGGGAGCTCGGCACCCGATTCCTGCAGATGCCGCTCGGCGACATCGAGAGAATCGACGTACCCGGCGCCGACTACCCTTTGAATGCATGAGCGCCCTCGAGCAGGCACAGGCGGACGTCCGCACGGCGATGAAAGCCGGCGAGCGCGAGCGCGCCGCGGCCCTGCGGATGATCGTCGACTCGCTGCAGCAGGACGCGAAGCTCGGCGACGGCGACGAGCTGGCCGTCCTCCAGCGGGAGCGGAAGAAACGGCTCGAGGCCGAGCGGGCCTACCGCGACGCAGGACGCGAAGAGCAGGCCGACGCCGAGGCCTTCGAGGCCGAGCTGATCGAGGCCTACCTGCCCGACCAGCTCTCCGACGAGGAGCTCGCCGAGATGGTCGAGGCGGCGATCGCCGAGACCGGCGCGACCGAGCAGCGCCAGATGGGTCAGGTGATGGGGGCGCTGATGCCCAAGGTCGGTGGCCGGGCCGACGGCAGGCGGATCAGCACGGTCGTCAGGGAGAAGCTTGGCGCGTAGGCAGCTGACCCTCGACAACAGCGTCGCCGCCGAACTCGCGGGGTCAGAGGACGCGGTGCTGCGGGCGCTGCGCGGCCACCTCGGCGACGTCGACTTCCACCTCCGCGGCAACATCCTCACCCTCGACGGCGACTCGGCCGACGTTCAGACCGCGGCGACGGTGGTCGACGAGCTGGTCGACCTGATCGAGCAGGGCCACGAGGTCGCCCCGGGGACGATCGAAGCGGTGACGGGGGCGCTCGACGCCCACGAGAGCCCGGCGCAGATCCTCGAGGACGTCGTCTGGCGCCATCGGAACACACGCGTCGCGCCGAAGACGCTGAACCAGAAACGCTACGTCGACTCGATCCGCCGCCACACGATCACCTTCGGGATCGGCCCGGCGGGAACCGGCAAGACGTTCCTCGCCGTGGCGATGGCGGCCGCGGCCCTCGCCGAACGCGAAGTCCAGCGCATCATTCTCACCCGCCCCGCCGTCGAGGCCGGCGAGCGGCTCGGCTTCCTCCCCGGCGACATCCAGGCCAAGGTCGATCCCTACCTCCGCCCGCTGTTCGACGCCCTCTACGACATGCTCGACCCCGACCGCGTCAACGGCTACTTCGAGCGCGGCGTGATCGAGGTCGCGCCGCTGGCGTTCATGCGCGGAAGGACGCTTAACGACTCCTTTGTGATCCTCGACGAGGCGCAGAACACGAGCCCGGAGCAGATGAAGATGTTCCTCACTCGGCTCGGCTTCAACTCGCGGATGGTGGTCACCGGCGACGTCACCCAGATCGACCTCCCGCGCGACCAGCGCTCGGGACTGATCGTCGTGCGTGACATCCTCGATCAGGTCCAGGACATCTCCTTCGTCCACTTCGGCGGCGAGGACGTCGTCCGCCACAAACTGGTCCAGCGGATCGTCGCCGCCTACGACCGGCACTCGGCGCGGGGGCAGGATGACCCGCCACCGGCGGATGACAACTGACCTGAGCGACGTGCCCGATGAGCTCCGCGATCCCGTCGCCGCGGCCCTGGCGGCGGCCGCCGTCGCCGACGGCCACCTCGCGGTCGAGATCGTCGACTCCGATCGGATCCGCGAGCTGAACCGCGAGCATCGCGGGCGCGATGAACCGACCGACGTGCTCGCCTTTCCGCTGGACGGCCCGGGCCCGACCGCCGGCCCGCGCGAGCTCGGCGACGTCGCGATCTGTCCCGAGCACTGCTCCGACGTCGTCGAGGCCGCGGTCCATGGCGTCCTCCACCTCTGCGGCCACGACCACGAGGCCGACGACGGCGAGATGCTCGCCCTGCAGAGGCGGATACTCGACTCGCTGAAGGCCCCGCCGCCCCCGGACGCGGAGGGTCGCGAGCGAGACTTCCGGTCGTCATGAGCGCGCGCGACCGAGAGCAGGGGGGGCGGCGGGCTGGTTTCATCGGGCTCGCCGGCCGCCCCAACGTCGGCAAGTCGACGCTGGTCAACGCGATCGTCGGCCGCCATGTCGCGATCGTCTCGATGCGGCCGCAGACGACGCGGCGGGCGATCCGCGGCATCGCCACCGACCTCGACGCCGAGCGGCAGCTGGTCCTGGTCGACCTGCCCGGGGTCCAGCGCCCGCGCGACGTGCTGACCGAGCGGATGCAGCGGCGGGTGGAGCGCGAGCTGGCCGAGTCCGATGTCGCGCTCCTCGTCGTCAACGGCGAGGAGGGGATCGGCCCCGGCGACCGGTTCATCGCCCGGGCGCTGCTCGGGGCGGGGGCCGACACCCGCACCATCTGCGCCGTCAACAAGGCTGACCGGACCGGGCCGAACGCGCTGGTCCCGGTCCTCGCCGAGGCCGCCGAGCTCGACGGCGTCGACGAGGTCTTCCCGGTCAGCGCCCGCAGCGGCGAGGGCCTGCCGGAGCTGGTCGAGCGGCTGGGAGAGCTCGTCCCCGAGGGGCCCTACCTCTACCCGCCGCAGGAGCGCAGCGACCAGTCGAGCGAGCTCCTGCTCGCCGAGCTGATCCGCGAGCAGGTCCTGAACCGGACGCGGGAGGAGATCCCACACTCGGTCGAGGTCTCGGTCGGCGAGGTCTCGAAGCGGGACGACGGCCTGATCACGGTCAGGGCAGAGATCTGGGTCGAGGCCGAGTCGCAGAAGGGGATCCTGATCGGAAAGGGGGGCTCAAAGGTGGCGGAGATCGGCAGCGCGGCCAGGCGGTCGCTCGAAGCCGAGCTCGACGCCAGGGTCCACCTCGATCTGCAGGTCAGTGTGCGGCGGTGGCGGCGGGACGAGGGGCTTCTCGACCGGCTCGGGATCGAGTGATGTCGGCGCCGATCCGCCGCGTCGTCCGGCGCATCGCCGGCAGCTCCCCCGACATCGGCAGCCAGTAGCCGTTGAAATGGAGGCCCGGCGCCGACGGGTCGGACTCGCCCCGCAGGAAACGCGGTTTGCCCGAAGGCAGCAGAACGCCAAGGTGGCCGACGAGGGGCTCGAGGCCCATCTGGTAGCCGGTCGCCGCGATCACCAGATCGGGGTTGATGCGCGTCCCGTCGGCGAGCGCCACGTCGGCCCCGTCGAAGGAGTCGACCGCGGCGACCACCTCGACCCGGCCCGTCCGCACCGCACCTCCGATCCCGCGGTCGACAACGGGCCCGAGGCCCTTGATCCGGAGCTCGGTCCCGATGCCGTAGGGCCCGGGGGGCAGGCCGAACGGCGTCAGGTTCCCGACCGCATAGCGGCGCAGGGCACGACCGACGAGGTTGACGATCGGCTCCGGCGCGGGCTCGGCGGCCCGCGCCAGGTAGGTGATCGGGATTCCGAACATTTCGATCGGGACGAGGTTCGGGGGAGTTCGCACCGCCATCCGGACCCGAGCGGCGCCGGCCTGCTCGAGCTGCACGGCGATCTCCGTTCCGGTGTTTCCGGCGCCGACGACCAGCACGTCGCGACCGGCGAACGGGGCAGGGCTGCGGAACTCGCGCGCGTGGATCAGCTCGCCCTCGAAGGAATCGAGGCCGGGCCAATCAGGGATCCTCGGGGCCTGGTCGTATCCGGTGGCGACGACCACGAACCGCGCCATGCGCGGCCCGTCCGTGGTGTCGAGTTCGTAGCCACCGGGCGCCCGCTCGATACGCCGGACCGAGGTTCCGTGCTCGATCTCTACCCGCTCCCTCCGCGCGTAGTCGCGCAGATGGGCGATGAGCGCCTCGCGCGAGGGCCAGCGCCCGGCGCTGCGGGGGATGCGGCTGTGGAGAGGGGAGGAGAGCCGGCGGTATGTGTTGAGCCGGAGCCCGTCGTAACGGCCCTGCCAGCTCGAGCCGACGTCGTCAGCCCGCTCCAGGACGAGGGCATCGATCCCGCGGCGGCCGAGCTCGACCGCGGTCGACAGGCCGGCTACTCCGGCGCCGATCACAAGCACCTCGTGATCCTGTCCGGTCATCGGCGTCATAATAGACCAAATGGTCTATATCACAGATGGAGTTGTCCGTGGCGCCTGAACGGGCGGCGCCGTCGAGGCGGGGGAGAGGCCGGCCGCCGGCCTCCGACGCGGGCGCCGACTCGCGCACGCGCCTGCTCGACGCCGCCGCGAGCGTCTTCGCCGGCAAGGGCTACGGCGCTGCGACCGTCGAGGAGGTGGTCGCGGCGGCGGGGCTCTCGAAGGGGACCTTCTACTGGAACTTCAAGAGCAAGGAGGACCTATTCCAAACGTTGCTCGACGAGCGGATCGACCGCCCGGCGCGGGCGCTGATGGAGATCACCCGCACCGCTCCGGCGGACCGGCCGACATCCTCCGACGTCAGCGCCGGCCTCGCCCGGCTGATCGGCGGCGAGCGCGAGACGCTGATGCTGCTGCAGGAATACTGGGCCGCGGCGACCCGCGACCCCCGCCTCGGGCGCCGCTACCGCCGCCGCCAGCAGGCGCTCCGCGAGGCGCTCGCCAAGACCCTCGAAGAGCGCCACGAGACCACCGGCGTGCCGCTCCAATTCCCCGCCCACGATCTCGCGACGGCCTTCATCGCCCTCGCCGAGGGGCTCGGATTCGAGGCCCTCGTCGACCCCGCCGCCGTCGACCCTGGGCTGTTCGGCGAGATCCTCTCCCTCGTCTACGACGGCCTCGAGGCGCGGGCAAAGCGATGAGGACGCTTACGATTGCCGGGTGTGGATCGATGAGATCGAGTTCGACGAGCGCGGCCTGGTGCCGTGCGTTGCGCAGGATTTCGCCAGCGGCGAGGTCCTGACCCTCGCCTACGCGAACGAGAAGTCGCTGCGGCTCACGCTCGAGACCGGCGAGCTCCACTTCTACAGCCGCTCGCGGGAGGAGATCTGGCGCAAGGGCGAAACGTCGGGCAACGTGCTGCGGCTGAGACAGCTTCGCTACGACTGCGATGGCGACGCGATCGTCGCTCTGGTCGAGCCGACCGGTCCCGCCTGCCACACCGGCGAGCGCTCCTGCTTCCACCGCGCGGTCGACGGTGCGCCCGAGCCTGCCGCCCACGAGGCGCTGGCGACCCTCGAGCGGACGCTCCGCAGCCGCGCCGCCGAGCGCCCGCAGGGCAGCTACACCGTGAAGCTGCTCGACGACCCGCGGCTGATCGGCGAGAAGGTCGAGGAGGAGGCCGAGGAGGTGGTGCGCGCATCGCTCGAGGAGTCCGATCAACGAGTCGCCGAGGAGGCGGCCGACCTGCTGTACCACCTCAGCGTCCTGCTCGCCTCGCGCGAGGTGCCGCAGTCGGCGGTGCTGGAGGTGCTCAATGGCCGTCGCGGCTAGTGAGTTGAGCGAGGTTCTGGAGGCAGTCTGATGGTGTCCAGCGCCTCGCGAACAGGAATGCTTGATCAGTCGGAGCTGAGGCTCGAGCCGAGCCTCGAGGAGGCGCGGTCGCTCGCCGAGCGTGGCAACGTCGTCCCCGTCCGCACGACCTTCGTCGACGATTGCGAGACCCCCGTCTCGGCGTTTCTCAAGCTGCGCGCGGGCGAGCCGGAGGGCGCCCCCTGCTTCCTGCTCGAGTCCGCAGAGCAGGGCCAGGTCGGCCGCTACTCGTTCGTCGGGATCGCTCCTCGCTCGGTCTTGCGCTGGTCCGACGGGGTCCTCTCCGACGGCGAGGGATCCGAGCGCGAGGCTCCCGATCCCTACGCCGCCGCCGCCGAGCAGCTGGACCGCTACAGGCCGGCGCCGGTGGAGGGCCTGCCGCCGTTCGCCGGCGGCGCCGTCGGGTTCTTCGGCTACGACCTGGTCCGCACCGTCGAGCCCCTGCCCGACCCCAACCCCGACCCGCTCGGCATACCGGACATGGCGCTGATGATCACCGACCTGCTGGTCGTCTTCGACCACCTGCGCCATGAGCTGACGATCATCGCCTGCGCCTTCGTCGAAGAGGACGGTGGCGTCGACGCCGCCTACGAGCGCGCCGCGAGCAGGATCGTCGAGGCACGCGGCCGGCTGCGCGCGGCGATCCCGGTCCCCGAGCGCCCGACCGTCGTCGAGCCGCCGCGCTTCACCTCAAACATGGAGCGCGAGGAGTTCGAAGCGGCGGTCTCGCGGATCGTCGACTACGTCCACGCGGGGGACGCGTTCCAGGTGGTCCCCTCGCAACGCTTCTCGGCTCCGGCCCCGGTCGAGGCCTTCTCGATCTACCGGGGCCTGCGGGCCGTCAACCCGTCCCCCTACATGTACTTCCTCGAGTTCGGCGACTTCCAGATCGCCGGCGCCTCGCCCGAGCCGTTGGTCAAGGTCAACGGCCGCCGGGTCGAGACGCGGCCGATCGCCGGCACATACCCGCGCGGCGGCGACGAGGAGGAGGACCGGCGGCTCGCCGAGCGGCTCGTCAACGACCCGAAGGAGCGGGCCGAGCACGTGATGCTGGTCGACCTCGGCCGCAACGACCTCGGCCGGGTCTGCGAGTACGGCTCGGTCAGCGTCGACGAGCTGATGATCGTCGAGACCTACTCTCATGTCCTCCACATCGTCAGCCAGGTCACCGGCACCCTGCGCGAGGGAGTCGACGCGATGGACGTGCTGCGATCGGCGCTGCCCGCCGGGACGCTCTCCGGGGCGCCGAAGGTCCGCGCGATGCAGATCATCGACGAGCTCGAGCCGGACAAGCGCGGCTCCTATGGGGGCGCGATCGGCTACCTCTCCTACACCGGCGACCTCGACACCGCGATCCACATCCGCACCGTCGTCGTCAAGGACGGCAAGGCCCACGTCCAGGCC
>DASXBC010000025.1:0-9395 GCA_036406355.1 Solirubrobacterales bacterium
ATCCGGCTCTAGAATCGCGCAGGCGCGGACGTAGCTCAGTTGGTAGAGCGCGAGCTTCCCAAGCTCGAGGTCGCGGGTTCGAGACCCGTCGTCCGCTTCGTTCCCGGCTAGCCCTCTGCTGCCAACACCAACCCGTTGGACGCGGGCCGGTAGAAGTGCTCGACGGCGCCTCGCACCTGTCGTTCACGCGTCAGCTCGAGCAGATCCGCCTTGTGAAGCTCGGTGACGTGGTAGTTGACGGTGCTCAGCGGTGCCTGCAGCTCGATGCTGAGGTCCTTGGGCGACAGGGTTCGCCCGCCGTCGATCGTCAGCACTTCGAGGATTGATATCCGGAGGGCGTGGGTATTTGCCCTAGCCAGACGCTGCCAGTCGAGTGAGACTCCGTTTCGTTCCATCACGAGTGTCATTTACCCAAAAATAATGATAGGAATCACGATTATCAAGTACATCGATTGGACAAGATGTCCGTAGGCACGCAAATCATAAGGACAGCGGGGCGCGCACGATCATTCCCGATCGCCCTCGTCGGCGCCATCTCCCTGATCGCCCTCGCCGCGTTGCCCGCCCCGGCGGCGCTGGCGGCGACGAGCGACATCATCGCCCCTCAGAACACCCCGCACACCCCGGCCGACGGCTGGCAGGCCGGCACCTGCACGACCGACGTCCCGCAGTGCAGCGTCGCCACCCCGGGAGAGTTCTTCGAAGAAGCCTCCGCCCATCCCGAGGTCGGCTTCACCCAGTTCACCGTCAAGAACACCGAAACGCTGGGCCTGGTCAATCCGGTCGGCTCGATCGGCAAAGTCCGCGTCGACCTCCCCGTCGGCCTCACCGTGAACCCTCAGGCGACTCCGCAGTGCGAAGACATCGCCGAACCCGAAGGCTGCAAAGTGGATGCTCCGCTGTCGCAGGTCGGGGTCAGCGCCGTGACCCTCTCGATCGCCGGGGTCGTCTCGCCCCCGGTCGAAGGGGTGACCAAAGTCCCCGTCTACAACCTCGTCCCCGAAGAAGGCCAGCCGGCATTGTTCGGCCTGGAACTCGCCGAAACCCCTGTCTACCTCAAAGCGGATGTCGCCTGGGACAGCGACTACCACGAGGGGTTCACGATCGACGTTCCCGAAGTGCCGGTCCCAGGGGCGAAAGTCCTCATCAACCGGCTGAGCTTCAACGGCCGCTCCGGCGACGGGACCTTCATCACGACTCCGTCCACCTGCCTCGACCCCGAACAGGCGGGCTTCGAAGGGATCTACTCGACCTGGCTGCTCGCCGCCTCGCACGAAGAACTGGAATCGGCCGGATACACGTTCCCGCAGAGTGCCGAGCCGCAGTTCGAATCGCCGCTCCCGGAAGGCAAAAAACCGATCGACTGCGCCGGCGTCCCCTACGAACCCTCGCTCGAAGTCGATCCCGGGGTGGCGGCGACCGACTCGCCGTCGGGAGCGGTGACCGACGTCCAGGTCCCCCACATCACCGGCGGCGACGAACGGGAGAGCTCGCAGACGAAGCGCGCCGAAGTCACGCTGCCGGTCGGGATGGGCATCAACCCCTCCGCCGCCAACGGCCTGGTCGCCTGCACCGAAGAACAGTTCGGCAAGGGGACGATGAACCCGGTCGCCTGCCCGCCCGCCTCGAAGGTCGGGACCGTCACGGTCGAAACTCCGCCGCTTCCCCCGGGCTCGCTGACCGGGGACGTCTACGTCGGCCAACAGAAAAGCTCTGACCCCGCCTCCGGCGAGCTCTACCGCCTCTTCGTCGTCGCCGGCTCGCAGCGCTACGGGATATCGGCCCGGCTGATCGGCAACGTCAAGGCCAACCCCCAGACCGGCCAGCTCACAACGGTCTTCGACGACGCCAAGTTCGGCCGCGCTCCGCTGCCGGGCCTGCCCGAGGTCCCGTTCAGCTCGTTCAAGCTCGACTTCAACGATGGGCCGCGGGCGCCGCTGACGAGCCCCGGCAGCTGCGGGCCGCATACGGCCACGACAGTGCTGTCGCCCTGGACCGAAAACCCGCCGGCCACACCATCCGACGAATTCACCCTCACGGCGGCCCCCGGAGGCGGTGCCTGCGCCGCGACCCTGGCTGGGCGCCCGTTCAGCCCCAGCTTCAAAGCCACGACCGACAACCCGAAGGGCGGTGCGTTCAGCCCGTTCCGGGTCCACATCACCCGCGCCGCCGGGCAGCAGGAGCTGAAAGGCGCGACCGTCGACCTGCCGCCCGGCCTGACCGCGAAACTCGCCGGCCTCAAGTACTGCCCGGGGTCGGCCCTCGCCGCCGCCGCCGCCAACAGCGGCCGCAACGAGGCCGCCGTCTCCAGCTGCCCGAGCTCGAGCTTCGTCGGTACCGCGACTGTCCATACCGGCAGCGGCGATCCGCTTCAAATCGGCGGCAAGGTCTTCCTTGCCGGCCCATACGCTGGGGCCCCCCTGTCCCTGGCGGTAGTCACCCCAGCCACGGCCGGGCCTTTCGATCTCGGCTCGGTCGTGCTGAGGGTGGCCCTGATGGTCGATCCCGAAACGGCCCAGGTGCATGCCATCTCCGACCCGATCCCGCACGTGTTCGGCGGCGCCCTCCTCGACATCAGTTCGGTCGACGTGAACCTCGACCGCAAAAACTTCTCGCTGGACGGCACCAACTGCTCGCCGATGGCGGTCGGCGCGACCCTGCGCGGCGGCGGGGCCGACCCGACCAACCCGGCCGCGTTCAGCGCCTTCCCGGCCTCGGTCCCCTACCAGTGGAGCAGCTGTCAGGGCCTCGGGTTCAAGCCGAAGCTGTCGCTGCAGATGTTCGGGGCGACGAGGCGGGCAAAGAACCCGAAGCTGAAGGCGGTTCTGAAAGCGCGCGAAGGGGACGCCAACATCAAGCGCGCGGTGGTGACCCTGCCCAAGGGCCTGATCCTCGACCAGAGCAACATCGCCAAAGTCTGCACCCGGACCCAGTTCGCGGCGAACGCCTGCCCCGGAAACTCGCGCTACGGCTTTGCCCGAGCCTTCACCCCGCTGCTCGACAAGCCGCTCGAAGGCCCGGTGCGGCTGCGCTCCTCGAACAACCTCCTGCCCGACCTGGTCGCATCCCTCCATGGTCAGATCGACGTCGACCTCGCCGGGAAGATCGACACCAGCAAGGGCAGGATCCGGAACTCGTTCAACACCGTCCCCGACGTCCCGGTCAGCAGGTTCGAACTGACGGTCCGCGGCGGCAAGAAGGGCATCCTCACCAACAGCCTCAACATCTGCAAGAAGAAGAAGGGCAAGAAGCCGAAGAAGCTGAAGGCATCCGTGAAGCTCTTCGCGCAGAACGGAAAGAAGGCGAACAACACGCACCTCACGGTGAAGACGCCGTGCGGCAAGAAGCAGAAGAAGGGCAAGAAGAAGTAGCGCCGGCGCCTTGGACTAGCCTCCTGCGGCGGTGCCACCGACGCTCTCGGTCCTGATCATCTCCTGGAACAGCCGCGATGAGCTGTCCCGGACCCTGCCCGCGGTGCTCGCCGAGCTCGACCCCGGAGATGAACTGATCGTCGTCGACAACGCCTCGGCCGATGGCTCAGCCGATCTCGTGCGCGAGCTCGCCCCCGACGCCAGGCTGATCGCCGGCGACCACAACCTCGGGTTCGCCGCCGCCTGCAACCAGGGCGCCCGGAGCGCGACGGGCGACCTGCTGGTGATCCTCAACCCCGACGCAGCGCCGATGCCCGGCTGGGGCGTCGCGATCCGCCTGCCCTGGGAGGAGGAACGTGGCTGGGTCGCCTGGCAGGCCCTCGTCGCCGATCACGGCGGAGAGAGGATCAACTCGGCCGGCAACCCGGTCCATTTCACCGGCATCGTCTGGGCCGGCGGTCATGGCCGGCCGATCTCCGACGCGCCTCCGGCGAGCGAGGTGACCTATCTCTCCGGCGCCTGCCTGGCGATCCCGCGCACGATCTGGGAGGCGGCCGGCGGCTTCCCCGAGCGTTTCTTTCTCTACCACGAGGACGTCGACCTCTGCCTGCGCCTGCGGCTGGCCGGCGGCGTCCTCGGCATCGAGCCCCGGGCGATGGTCGACCATGAGTACGAGTTCGGTGCCCGCGAGCACAAGTGGCGCTGGCTCGAGCGCAACCGCTGGGCGTTCCTGATCAGGATCTATCCGACCCCGCTGCTGCTGCTCCTGGCGCCGGCCCTGATCGCGACCGAGCTGGCCCTGGTCCCGGTCTCGATCGCCGCCGGCTGGGGCAGGCAGAAACTCGAGGCGATCCTCGAAATCCTCTCCTGGGTTCCGCGGCTGCTGCGGGAGCGGCGCGAGGTCCAATCGACCCGATCGGTCTCAACCGCCGAGTTCGCCGCCTGGCTGACCCCCGACCTCGAGTCGCCGTTCATCCCGGCGTTCGCGCGGTCGTTGCCGGCGCGCGTGGTCCTGCGCGGCTACTGGCGCCTGGTCCGCCTCCTGCTCCGCAGCTAGGTCGGCTGCGAGGTCGGCCGGATCAGGATCTCGTTGACGTCGACCCTGGGTGGCTGCCGCAGCGCGTAGAGCACGGCGTTGGCGATGTCATCGTCGCGCAGGGCCGACTCGCCGGGGCGGTTGTCGAAGAATGGGGTGTCGGTCATCCCGGGCTCGATCAGCGTCACCCTGATCGCCTGGTTGTCGTGCATCTGGCGCAGCTCGGCCCTCAGCGCCTCGCCGATCGCCGTCGTCGCCCACTTCGTCGCCGAGTAGAGCGACCCGGGCAGGGTGCGCCGGCCGGCGACCGAGCTCGTGATCACGTAGTGGCCGTCGCCGCGCTCGAGCAGATGGGGGAGGGTGGCGCGGATCGTCAGCGCGACGCCGTAGACGTTGGTCAGGACCATCGAACGCCAGTGCTCGACCGACTCCTCGAGGAAGCCGCGCTTGGCTCCGAAGCCGGCGTTGGCGAAGACCGCGTCGATCCGGCCGAAGGCCCCGATGCCGGCCGCGGCCATCGCCTCGACCTGGTCCCACTCGGTCACGTCGCAGCGAACCGCGAGGGCGCGCTCGGGCCCGCCGAGGTCCGAGACGAGGTCCCGCAGCAGCTCCTCGCGGCGTGCCGCGAGCACCAGGCGGTGGCCGTCGGCGGCCGCGCGGGCGGTGGCGGCGCCGATCCCACTGCTGGCTCCGGTGACCAGCAGCACGGGGTCGCTGGGGGAGGCGTCGGGCATCGCGGCGATTCTCGCAATAATTCGCCTTGTGGATCCCAGCCGCAAGCGCAAGATCCGGCTCGTGGTCGCCCTCGGCACCGCGGTGCTGCTGGCCGTCGCCCTCATCTACACGTCGTTCAGCGCCTCGACCGAGGCGAAGGAGCCCTCGCAGCTCCTCGGCGCGGCGCCAGGCCACAGCTACGACCTGACCGGGAAGGTCGTGCCCGGCACGGTCAGGCACGATGGGTCGGAACTGCGTTTCCGCGTCGCCGACCGCGACGACGCCAGTGAGAGCATCCCCGTCACCTACTCGGGAACCGTCCCCGACCCCTTCCGGGGTGGGCGCGAGATCGTCCTCACCGGCTCGGTCCAGAACGGCGTCTTCGTCGGCGAACCGGACACCCTCGTCACCAAGTGCCCGTCGAAGTACACCGCCGAAGAAGAATCGAATGACAGCTAGCCTCGGCGGGGCCGCCCTCGCCCTCGCCTTCATCACGGCGATCGCGGCGGCGGTCATTGCCCTGGTCGGCCGCGACGGCGAGCGGCGCTGGGTCGACCTCTCGCGCCGTGCCGTCTACGGGCTCTGCGCGCTGCTGACGCTCTGCGTGGTCCTGATCGAGCTCGCCTTCCTCCGCAACGACTTCTCGTACAAAGTCGTCCAGCAGCACTCATCGATCGACACGCCGACCTTCTACAAGCTGGCGGCGATGTGGTCGAGCCAGGAAGGCTCGCTGCTGCTCTGGGCCTGGGTCCTCTCGATCGCCTCTTCGCTGGCGCTGTTCGCGACCCGCGGCAAGCTGCGCGAGATCGTCCCCTACGCGACCGCGGTGATGGCCTCGATCGCCGCCTTCTTCACCGGGCTGATGCTGTTTGCCGGCGGCGTCAACCCGTTCTCGACGATCAGCCCGGTGCCGGTCGACGGCGTCGGGCTGAACCCGCTGCTCCAGCACCCGAGCATGATGATTCACCCGCCGATGCTGTACTCGGGCTATGTCGCGTTCACGATCCCGTTCGCGTTCGCGATCGGCGCCCTCGTCACCCGCCGCCTCGACGCGGCCTGGATCCGGGCGACCCGCCGCTTCGCGCTGATCGCCTGGGCCTTTCTCGGCCTCGGCCTTCTGCTCGGCGCCCGCTGGTCCTACACCGAGCTCGGCTGGGGCGGCTACTGGGCCTGGGACCCGGTCGAGAACGCGGCGCTGATGCCGTGGCTGGCCGGGACCGCGTTCCTGCACTCGATCATGGTCCAGGAGCGGCGGGGGATGCTGAAGGTCTGGAACGCGAGCCTGATCGTCGCCACATTCTCGCTCGCGCTGCTCGGCACCTTCCTCGTCCGCTCCGGCGTCCTGCAGTCGATCCACGCTTTCGGCGACAGCACCGTCGGCCCCTACATCCTCGCCCTGATCGCGGTCGTCGCGATCGGCTCGGCGGCGCTGATCGTCTCCCGGCTCGACGACCTCCGCACCGAGCGCCGGATCGATTCGCTGATCTCGCGCGAGGCCGTATTCCTGATCAACAACCTGCTGCTCGTCGCGCTCTGCGTCGCGATCTTCTGGGGGACCTTCTTCCCCCTGATCTCCGAGCTCTTCACCGGCGAGAAATCCTCACTGGCGGCGCCGTGGTTCGATCGCTACACGACTCCGCTCGCGGTCGTGCTGGTGCTCTTCACCGGCATCGGGCCACTGCTCGCCTGGCGCCGGGTCAGCTGGGCCTCGGCGAAACGCGTCTTCCTCTGGCCGGTCGTCGTCGGCGCCCTGACCGGCCTCGTCCTCGCGGTCGCCACCGACGCCGCGGCCAACCCATGGGCGCTGGCGCTTTTCGCCTTCTCGGGCTTCGCCCTGACCGGGCTGGCGCAGGAGTTCTGGCGCGGGGCCTCGGGCCGGCGGACGCTCGCCGGCGGCTCGATGGCGTCGGCGATGGTCGGCGTCGTCTCCCGCAACCGCCGCCGCTACGGCGGCTACATCGTCCACGCCGGCGTCGTCGTCCTGCTGATCGGGATCGCCGCTTCCTCGAGCTTCCAGACGAAGCGCGACGTGACCCTGCGGCCGGGTCAGAGCACCGAGATCGACGGACGCAGAGTGACTTACGTGCGGCCGACCGTCAGCGTCACCAAGCAGGCGCTCGGCTTCGGCGCGGTACTGCGGGTCGAGAAGGACGGCGGTGCCTTCACGGTGAGGCCGAGCCGCCGATACTTCCGCCCGACCGGGGTCGAGGGCGGGAAGATCAGCAGCTTCTTCGACGGCGAAGCGACGAGCGAGGTCGGCCTGCGCGCGGGGCTGTTGAACGACTTCTGGGCAGCACCCCAGCCCAACATCAGCGTGATCCGACGGCGAGCGATCGAGTCCGACCGCGGCTTCCGCGAATGCCTGCGCGGGGCCCCCGGCTCACCGCCGCAGTGCCGGGATCTAGCCGGCCTGATGAAAGCCGCAGCGGCAAAACCGCAGCTGGCGCCGATCGCTGCAGCCCAGATCCAGTCCCTGCAGGGCGCGATCGCCCAGCGCCTCGCACGGAGCTTCGTCGAAGACGCGGCGCCGGTCGTGTTCCGGATCATCATCAACCCGCTCGTCACCTGGATGTGGATCGGCGGCCTGATCGCGCTGTCCGGGGCGCTGATCGCGCTCTGGCCCGCGCGCGGGCCGCGCCGCCGGCCGGCCGTCGCGACCGATCTCGACGCCCTGAAGGAGGCGAAGTACCGCGAGATCCGCGACGCCGAGCTCGACCACGCGGCGGGCAAGCTCTCCGACGAGGACTTCGCCCTCCTCGACGCCGAGCTGCGCACCGAAGCGGTCGAGATCCTCGAGCACGGCGCCAACGGCAACGGCAGTCGGCCGGCGAAGATCACGCATAGCTAGAATCCCGGCCCCATGTTCGCGATCCTCGGATTCCTCCAGGTGATCATCGCCGGCGTGCTGATCTTCCTGATCCTGCTGCACTCGGGCAAAGACGCCGGCCTCTCCGGCGCCTTCGGCATCGGCGGCGGCGGCAGCTCGTTCGGCGGCGGCTCGATGGTCGAGCGCAACCTCGACCGCGCCACGGTCTTCTTCGCGATCCTGTTCGTGGTCAACACCATCGTCCTGCTCAAGATCTAGCCCGGCACGGCCAGGCGAAACTCGGCGCTAGACTCGGCGCACATGGCCCTTGGTCGAAAGCACGACAAGGGGAGTCAGCGGGGCATCCGGGCGACGGCCCTCGTCGTCGACGCGGATCCCCCCGTCACAGGAATCGCCCGATTGGGAAGCAGCGCCAAGGGAACGGTGACGATCCTGATTGCCGACGGGCCCGAAGGGCCGATCCACGTCGCACGGGACCTGAAGCTGACCGAGGATTCCTGGCTCGTCCGAGGGATGGAGATCCCGGTCTCGCTCGACCCCGCCCGCCCGGAGCGATTCGAGGTCGAATGGGACGCCATTCCAAGCATCGAGGAGCGGGTCGCCCTCAACGACCCGACCCTCACCGACCCGGCCGCTGCCCGGCGCAGGGTCGCCGACGCGCTCGAGTCGGCGGGCGTCTCGGGGCCGGCGGCCGGGGCGGCGCGCCGCGGGATGACCGGAGGCGCCGGCGTCGAGGCCCGCGGCGATGCGCCGGATCGGCTCGAGGAGGCGCTCAAGGAGGCGGCTGGGAAGCCGGCGCCGCCCGGGAAGCAGAGAGCCGTGGTCGTGATCGCAACCGTGACCAGCAGCGGCCCCACCTCCAGCGCCGAAGGGTTCGACGCCAGCGTGAACGGACCGCCATGAGCTCCGGGGTCAAGGGGAGGGCGGTGCTCGCGGTCAACATCCCCGGGATGGCTCCCTATGCCGTGATCGAGTCGAGGTTCAGGGCTCCCGCCGGCAAGGCCGACCTTGCCGGCGCCGGGCTGCCCGCGCTGGTTTCTGTCACCGACCCGACCGACATCGAGATCCTCTGGGACGAGGTTCCGTCGTTTGAGAGCCAGATCGCGGAGCGGGTGAACGACGCGCTGCAAGGGCAGGAGGCCCGAATGGCGCAGGCCCGGGAGATGCATCAGCAGATGGCCGACGCCGCTCAGAAAGCGGGGACGAATCCGACGGCCCCCGGAGCGCCTCTATCCGGACCGGCGGCGGAAATGATGGTTCAAAACGCGAAGCGCGCCCTTGCCTACGTCCAGGACCCGGCGATGCGCGAGACGCTGATCAAGCAGTACCGAGCCGCCGGAATCGATATCGACGAGGCCGACGAGTCGCCCTAGCCGTGGCTGCCGGCCTCGTGTCTGGGGCGGCGGCGTCACGAGCCTTGCGCCGGTCTCGCCTGCGTACAGCCTTC
>DASXBC010000026.1:0-9030 GCA_036406355.1 Solirubrobacterales bacterium
GCCCGCTCCAGCCGTGAGACCCCTACCCTTGGGCAATGGGAGCGATCGAGATCTCGAGCGGCACGGTGATCGCCCTGATCACGGTCGCCGTGCTGCCGATCGCGGCAGTCAGCTTCGCCCGCTCCGGCAGAGCCTGGCGGGGCATCGGAAGCGGCCGGTTCTCGATCGAACAGGCACCTCCCCCGCCGCGCTCGGAGGGGCCGGCCGAGGTCGATCGCTCGCTCCAGGAAACCGAGGCGCGGCAGATGCTCGAGGCCCGGGCCTATCGGGCCCGGCGCCGCGGCGAGGTCGACGAGACCGACGTCGACGCCGAGGTCACCCGCCTCCTCGACCTCCATGCCGAGGGCGCCGGCGGCAGCCATGACGAGGAGCTGCGGGCGGAGGTCCGCTCGCTGGTGATCGCCCGCAACGAACGCCGCGCGAGGCGCGGCGAGGAGCCGCTCGACGTCGAGGCCGAGACCGATCGTCAGCTCGCCGATCTCATAGGATTGGAGGGCTGATGACCGCGGCACGGGAGAATCTCTACGAGGTCGAGGAGCTGCTGATGCAGCCGGGGACCTACTTCAACCCCCAGACCGAGGTGATCGTGATCGTCGACGACTCGGCATCGCTCGACCAGGAGGTCTTCAACATGGAGGACTACGAGGGCGCCGAGTGGGTCAGGGTCTCCGATGACGTACCGATCGACGAAGACCGCCGCGACGAGGCCCTCCAGCGCTTCCAGACCCACTACCACCCGGGCTCCAGCGGCTCGCTCTCGGAGACCGCGCTCGAGCAGGGCGACGACGAGCTCGACGCCGACGAGACCGGTCAGGACCCCGGCCGCGAGGACTAGGCCGATGCTCGAGGCCGGCCAAGCGGCTCCTGACTTCACGCTGCCGGACCAGAACGGCGACGAGGTGACGCTCTCCGATCTTCGCGGCCAGACCGTCGTCCTCTACTTCTATCCGCGCGCCGACACACCGGGCTGCACGACCCAGGCCTGCGGGATCCGCGACCACCGCTCCGACTACGCGGCGACCGGCGCCCGGGTCATCGGCGTCTCGCCGGACAGGGTCGAGGACGTCGCGAAGTTCGCCGCGAAATACGACCTCGACTTCACCCTGCTCGCCGACGCCGATCACTCGGTGGCCGACGCCTACGGGACCTGGGGCGAGCGGTCGATGTACGGCAAGAAGTACCTCGGCGTCCAGCGGGCGACGTTCCTGATCGACCCCGAGGGCAGGATCGCCAGGGTCTTTCCGAAGGTCTCGCCGAAGACGCATGACGAGGTCCTCCTCGGGGCTCTTGCCGAGCTGCAGACCGCCTGAACGAGCTCAGGCAGTGACCGCGATGGCCACGATGTAACAGCCGTAGAGCGCGAACCATGCGATGACGACCGGCAGCGAGAAGCGATCGCGCCGGTGCAGCGCCTCGTAGGCGAGGAAGCCGCCGATGAGGCCGAGGGCGACGGAGAGGGCGGCGTCGCCGCTCAGAGACCAGTCCGTGAACAGGAGGCCGATTCCGAACGGGATCGTCGACTGGAAGACCATCGCCCCGGTGATGTTGCCGAGCGCGAGCGAGTCCTTCCCCTCCCTGATCCAGAAGAAGCTGTTGACCTTCTCGGGCAGCTCGGTCGCAAGCGGGGCGAGGATCAGCGACAGCACCACCGCCTGGATACCGAGGCTTTCCGCGATGTTGAGGAGCTCTTCGACGAAGAGGTGGGCGCCGCCGACCATCGCGCCGAGGCCGACCAGCAGCTGGACCACGCAGAGCACGACCCCGGGGTTGGTCCGGTACTCCTCGCGGCGCTCGAAGATCAGCGGGTCGAGCGAGCCGTGCGACTGGACCTCGCCGCCCGCCCGCAGGGTGCGACGGATGTAGAAGACGTAGGCGAGGAACACGATCACCCCGATCGGTATCCTCACCGCCGCCGGCGCCCCCCACGAGAGCGCCAGCGAGAGGGTGAAGAAGACGAGGAAGAAGAGGAGATCCCGCTCCAGGGTGGGAGCGTGGGCGTCGAGCCTCAGACCCTGGGTTCGACGGTCGCGGTAGATGTAGGCGAAGAGGCCGACCAGGCCCATCGCCAGCGTCGCGAGCAGGAACGGGGCGCCGACGATCGCGCCGATCGCCACGTCTTCGCCACCCGCCGAGCTGCCGACCAGGGCGACGATCGCGATCAGCGTCTCCGGCATCGCGGTCCCGACCGCCGCGAGGACGCTGCCGACCGCCCCTTCGCCGAGTTTCAACCGGTGGCCGAGCCACTCGACCGCGTTGGTGAAGAGCAGTGCGCCGGCGAGGATGACAGCGAAGCTGACCGCCAGCAGGAAGTAGGTCACGACACGGCTACAGCGCTGCGACGCACTTCTGCAGGTCCGCCGCCGAGCGCGCCCCCTTCACGCATTCGGCATAGGACAGGGCCCGTTCGGCGCCGCCGCCGGCTCCGCTCGTCCCTTCCCCGCCTTCGCCGCTCTGGCCGCCGCCGAAGAGGTTCGGCAGGCCGCCGCCCTTCTTGCCGAGCTGTTTGAGCAGCGACTGGATCCCTTCGCCCCTCTGCAAGGAGCCGGCGAGTTCCAGCGGATTGATGCCGAGCTTGAGGAACAGGTCGCTGAGCGGCTTCGCCGCGCTCGGCGCGACGATTTCCTGTTCTTCGTTGACCCCTTCGAGGGTCAGGTCGAGGTCGACTTCGCTGCGTTCCATCTTCGAGCCCTTCGGTTCGACGAGCAGTTCGGCGACGACGCGGCGGACGATGTGGTCGTCTTCGCCGACGTAGAACTCGACGTGCGCGGTCTTCAGCGATTCGCTCAGTTCGTCCCCTGACTTCTTCAGGTTGCCGACCGACGGGATCTTGCCGGCGGCCCCGAGCAGGGTCCGGCAGGCCGGGTCTTCGCTCAGTTCGGAGAGCAGGTCGCTGGCCCCGGTCGGATCGAGGTCGCCGCTGAGCTTGGTCGTGTCGGTGCCGCCGACTTCGACGGTTCCTTCGTTCTTGAGGTGTTCGCCGAGCCTCGTGAAGTCGAGGCCCCCGACCGCCTGCCGGCAGCCGGTGATCCCCTTCGATTCCCCCCCCGTGCCCTTCTGGCTGCGGTCGATGATCGATTCGACGAAGCTGAAGGTCGTCGGGTCGACTTCGTACTCGACCCCTTCGTACTTGACGAAGGCGCTGTTCGGCAGCAGCACGAGGCCGCCGTCGAAATCGACGTCTTCGCCCTTGTACTTGCCCTTCGCGGTCGCTTCGATTGCCATCTGCGGCAAGCTGCTGCCTTCCTGGCTTTCGAACGGGCCGGAGACGCTGACGTCGAGGTTGCTCCCTTCCTTGCCGGTCGATTTGACGCTGAGCGACAGGTCCACGTTGGCGCTTTCGATCCCTTCCAGGGTCGCGCTTTCGATCACCGCCTGCGGGCTTTCTTCGCTGCTGCCGCCGCCTCCACCACAGGCCGCGAGGCCGGCGCCGAGCGCGGCCACGGCGCAGAGGGCGAGGGCAATCTGAAGTCTGCTTCTCAAAACGTGGGTCCTCCTGCAGGTCGGGATCCGAGCCGAAATCGTACGGCAACACCCTTAGGCGCCCGTTAACGGGGTTCGTGGACCTGCGGCGGGGTGCTCTCGCTGAGATTGATCGCGACCGGGAACAGCAGCGCCCCGAGGACGATCAGGGCGATCCCGACCACGACCAGCAGGCGCGAGCTCGACATGTAGCCGAGGATCCCGACCGCGAACCCGGCGAGGACCATGAGTATGTAGGGGGTTCCGCTGTGCGGCAGGAGGGTCGCGGCTGGCAGGGCGAGCTCGTGCATCAAAAAGCCTCGCGCTTCGCTCGCTGCGCGATTAACCAGACTGTGACGCTTGCTCTCTCCGCGCTCATAGCCGCCGATTATCATCGCCACCCATGAGCGATGCGCCGACACCCTCTTCTGTCGCCGAGATGAAGGAGGCGCTCGCTGCGGCCGAGTATCTCGCCGACGAGCCCGCCGCCCTGGTCTCATTTCTCGCCCAGCAGCTCGGCAAGCCGGTACTCGTCGAGGGCCCGGCCGGGGTCGGCAAGACCGAGCTGGCGAAGGCGCTCTCGCGCGCCAGCGGCCGCGAGCTGATCCGCCTCCAGTGCTACGAGGGCCTCGACGAGGCGAAGGCGCTGTATGAGTGGAATTACCGCAAACAGCTGCTCGCAATCCAGGCGCGCTCGACCGCGGAGGACGGTGCCGGTGACGCGCTGCTCGAAGACATCTTCGCGGAGCAGTTTCTGCTCGAGCGGCCGCTGATGCAGGCGATCGCCAGCCCCGACCCCGTCGTCCTCCTGATCGACGAGATCGACAAGACCGACCAGGAGTTCGAGGCGATGCTGCTCGAGCTCCTCTCCGACTTCCAGATCACGATCCCGGAGCTGGGCCGGATCGCGGCGACGACGATGCCGATCGTCGTCCTCACGTCGAACAACTCGCGCGAGCTGACCGAGGCGCTGAAGCGGCGCTGCCTCTACCTCTGGCTCGACTACCCCGAGCTCGAGCGCGAGATGGAGATCGTCCAACTGCACGCGCCAGACCTCCCCGAGACCCTCGCCCGCCGCCTGGTCGAGGTGGTCCGGATGGTCCGCGGGCTCGACCTCAAAAAGCCGCCGTCGATCGCCGAGTCGATCGACTGGGCGCGGACGCTGCTCCTGATGGGCGCCGACGACATCGACCACGAGACGTTCACCCAGTCGATGTCGATCATCGTCAAGCACCGCACCGACATCGACCTCGTCGCCGAGCGGGTCGGGATGAAGATGCCCGGCGCGCCGACGCAGACCGCGGGTTGACCCCGGCATCCCCATACGGGCCGCAGGCGGAGACGGGGCCGCCGGGGATGGCGGCGAAGTTGCTCGGGTTCTGCGAGGAGCTTCGCTCGGAGGGGGTCGCCGTCGGGACGTCCGAGATTCTCGACGCCTTCTCTGCGCTCGAGCAGGTGCCGTGGACCTCGCAGGACGACTTCCGCGAGGCGCTGGCGGCGACGATCGCCAAGTCGCAGGAGGATCGCCGCCTGTTCGAGCTTCTGTTCGAGCGCTGGTTCTTTCGCGCCGCCGAGGCGGAGGCGGTCGCCCGCGAGATCGGCGAGGGCGGCGAGGGCCAGGAGGGGGCGGAGCGGCTCGACATCGATGAGCTCCGCGAACAGATCCGCGAGGCGATCCTCGACGGCGAGGATGGGGATATGCGCGACCTGGCGCGGCTCGCGATCGCCGCCTTCGGACGCCAGGGCGAGGGCTCGGGCGTGGTCGGCGTCGACGTCCAGCGGATCCGCCGCACCCTCGGCCTCTCGACCGGGCCGCAACCCGGGGACGAGGAGGGCGAGGAGCTGCCGGGGATCGACCGCGATCAGCTCAACCGCTTCGAGCGCCACCTCCGGCGCGAGCTAGAACGGGACCTGATCGAGCGCACCTCGACGCTGCCGCCGTCGCGACCGCTGGCCGAGCTCGACCGGGCGCTGCCGACGAGCCCGACCCAGGACCTCGCCGCAGTCCACCGCGCCGTCTCGCAGATGAAGCGGCGACTGGCGACGCTCGGCCACGAGCAGCGCGGCAGGCGCAAGGGCCGCACGGTCGACGTCCGCCGGACGATGCGCTCCTCGCTCGAGACCGGCGGCGTGCCGCTCCGTCTCCGCTACCGGCCGAAGCGGCCCCGGCGGCCGGAGATCTACGTCCTCTGCGACGTCTCGACCTCGGTCACCTCGGCGAGCGTCTTCTTCCTCTCGGTCCTTCACGCCCTCCACGACTCGTTCCGCAAGCTCCGCAGCTTCGTCTTCATCGAGCGCATCTCGGAGGTGACCGAGATCTTCGAGCACGAGCGCGACTTCCGCACGGTCGCCCAGCGGATCTCGAGCGAGGGCGGCGTCGCCGACGTCTCCGGCTACACCGACTACGGCCGGGTCTGGCTCGAGTTCCTGTCGGAGATCTCCGACGAGCTCGACCCGCGCTCGACCGTCATCGTGCTCGGCGACGCCCGCACCAACGGCCGCGAGCCCCACGCCGAGGTGTTCGCGCAGGTCTCAGAACGCGCCGGGCGGCTGTTCTGGCTCAATCCGGAGCCGAAGCTCTACTGGAACTACGGCGACTCGGTGATGGCCGCCTACGAGCGCCACTGCGACGGCGCCTTCGAGTGCTGGACGACACGCCACCTCGAGAACTTCGTCAACGTCGTCGCCGGCGGGACTCCGCGCGACTAGCGCGGGGCCCAGGCGTCGGGCTGGGCCGAGAGCTCCTCGACGACCGACGGCATCTCGCCGGAGACGAGGTCGGCGAGGGTGACGTGCTCGAGGACCGCGCGGAGGTTGGCCCGGACCGCGATCCATACCTCCTGCAGGTGCTCGGCGTTGCCGCGATATTCGATCGACTCCGGTGGATCTGACTGGACGTGCGCGATCGGGCCCTCGACAGCGCGGACGAGATCGGCGACCGTGATGTCCTCTGCCGGGCGGGCCAGCCAGTAGCCGCCCTTGGCGCCGCGGCGGGCGCGGACCAGGCCGGCGTGCTTGAGCTCGAGCAGGATGTGCTCGAGGAACTGCAGGGGAATTTCCTGCGCCTCGGCGAGCCGCTCGCCCTTCACGGGACCGTCCTCCCCCGCAGCGGCCAGCTCGGCCGCCGCACGCACCGCGTAGTCGGCCTTCGCGGAAACACGCATCGGCCTAGTTAATCAGTCGGCGGGCAGCGTTCGCCCGAGCGAGCCCGCCCGGTCAAGCTCTTGCTGCGCTTCTTCTTCCCGACGCTGGTTCTCGCGGCGGCGGTTGAGCCAGTGCGGCGCGTAGATGACCAGGCCGAGGCCGATCGCGGCTATTCCGGCGGCGATCGGCCAGACCGTCGGATCGCCCTTCTGGATCGTGACGATGCCGGAACCGACGAGCACGAGGCCGAGAGCGGTGCGGATGAAACCCTGGGGAGCCCTGTCGGAGAGGGCGGCGCCGATCACGACACCGGGCAGCGAGCCGATCAGGATGTTGCCGGCCAGGCTGAAGTCGACGTTGCCCCCGACCCAGTGGGCGATGCCGGCGGCCCAGAGGAGGACCGCGGCGTGGAAGACGTCGGTGCCGACCACCCTCTTCGGCGAGAGGCGGTAGACGGCTATCAGCAGGATCGCGATCACCGTCCCCGAGCCGGCGGATGTCACGCCGATCACAAAGCCGGTGGTGGCGCCGATCACGATCGCGGCGATCTTGTGACGCCGCTCGACGTCGAAGCGGTCGCGCTCGTCGATCAGGTTGCGGAGGATCAGCGCCCGGGCCAGGGTGATGACGCCGACCATCAACAGGGTGCCGCCGAGCACCGCGTAGACCAGTTCGTTCAATCGGTCTTCGCCGACCTGGCCCTGCACGTAGGAGACGAGGGCGACCCCCGCAACGGCGGCCGGGACGCTGCCGGTCGCCAGCCAGCGAACCAGCTCCATGTTCACCGTCTGCATCCTCAGGTGACGCCAGCCGCCGAGCGTCTTGGTCACGGCGGAGTAGAAGATGTCGGTGCCGATGGCGGTGGTCGGCTGGATCCCGAAGATCAGGATCAGCAGCGGCGTCATCAGCGAGCCGCCGCCCATGCCGGTCATGCCGACGAGCACGCCGATGCCTAAGCCGAAGAGGATGATTGCCGGGTCCACTGTGTGCAGCGCGGTTGGTGCTTATCGACTTTCCTGACTACTTTGGTCAGGAGCGCGCAGTCCGCCAGGATACCAATGTGCCGACCAAAGCAACGGATTTCGCCGCCGGGAGCGGGCCGCCTGCCGGAGCAGCCGATCGTGCAGGGGTCGAGGTCCGCGGCCTGCGTCACGGCTACGGCGAGCTGATCACGATCGACGGGGTCGATCTCGAGGCCCCGGGCCACCGGGTCCTCGGGATCGTGGGGCCATCGGGATGCGGCAAGTCCACCCTGCTCGAGCTGATCTCCGGCCTGCAGGAGCCGAACAGCGGCGCGATCGAGGTCGGGGGCCGCGACGGCGCCGCCGGGCGCCTTGCAGGCTGCGCGTTCATGCCCCAGCGCGACCTGCTCCTCCCGTGGCTCTCGGCGCTCGACAACGCAGCTCTGGCGCTCCGCAACCGCGGCGTCCGCCGCGTGGATGCCAGGCGCGAGGCCGGCCGCCTGTTCGAGCGCTTCGGCCTCGACGGGTTCGAGCGGGCAGCGCCGGCCGAGCTCTCGGGCGGGATGCGGCAGCGGGTCGCGTTTCTGCGGACGCTGGTCGCCGGCAAGCCGGTGCTCGCCCTCGACGAGCCGTTCGCGTCACTCGACGCGATCACGCGGGCCGAGATGCAGGCCTGGCTGGCGGGCGCGTTGGCGGCCGACCCGCGCACCGTCATCCTCGTCACCCATGACGTCGAGGAGGCGCTCTACCTCAGCGACCGCGTCGTGGTGCTCTCAGCCCGGCCGGCGCGCGTCGTCGCCGAGCTCAGCGCCCCTGGCGCCCGCTCACCCGACCGCGACGCCGCCGTCACCGAACGTGGCTTCATCGCCGCCCGCGAGCGGGCGATGGCGGCGCTCCACGAGGGCGCACGTTGAGAAGGTGGCTCCTCCCCATCCTGATCCTCGCCGCCTTGCTCGCCGCCTGGCAGATCGCGGCCAGCACCGGCGCGATCGCCAACGCGCTGAATCTCGAGGACTTCCTGGTCCCGTCCCCCTCCGAAATCGCCTCCTCGCTCTGGGAGAACCGCTCGCTGCTCGCCGAAAACGCCTGGGTGACCCTGCGGGAGATCGTCCTCGGCCTCCTTTTCGCAGCGGTCGCCGGGATCGCGTTCGCCGTCGCGATGCACCTCTCGACCACCGTCCGCCTCGCCGCCTACCCGCTTGCCGTCGCCTCGCAGACGATCCCGATCGTCGTCATCGCCCCGATACTCGTCGCCTGGTTCGGCTTCGGCATCGGCCCGAAGCTCGCGGTGGTGGCGCTGATCTGCTTCTTCCCGATCACCGTCACCACCCTCGACGGGCTGCGCTCGGTCGACCCCGAGGCGACGAAGATGATGAGGACCCTCGATGCCTCGCGGTGGCAGATCCTCTGGCGGGTCGAGGCCCCGACCGCACTCCCATACACGTTCAGCGGCGCCAGGATCGCG
>DASXBC010000027.1:0-3280 GCA_036406355.1 Solirubrobacterales bacterium
TCGGACGCAGCGGGGACGCAGCCGCGTTGCCCGCATCGTGATGGGCTGGCTGAACCCGGACACCCGGCTTCCGGGCATCGAGATGCGCCCGGTCGAGGTGAACGGCGGCCCCGGGGCGCTCTTCTTCGACCCCGACCGGCGGTTGGTCGGCGTCACCGCGCTCGACATCGTCGACGGCGAGATCAAGGCGATCAGCTCGGTTGCCAACCCGGACAAGCTGCGACACCTGGGAGCGCCGGTGGGCAACCTCGCCACCGTCATCGCCGCGAAGCGCTGAGCTGCTGTCACAACGCGAGCGGCTGCGGCGTCAGTACTTGCTAGCAGCCAATTCTCGAACTGGAGACTCCGATGCCGTCCGCAACCACTCAGAACGACTCCGCCGCTCTCGATCGCGAGACGATGATCGTCGCCGCGGTCGTACTGCTCGGGGCGATCATGTCGATCCTCGACACGACCGTGATCAACGTCGCGATCGACCGGCTCGCGATCGACTTCCATGCCTCGCTCACGACCATTCAATGGGTCGTCACCGGCTACACGCTGGCGCTTGCGGCCGTGATCCCGATCAGCGGCTGGGCCGCCGACCGGTTCGGGACCAAGCGAATCTACATCGGCTCGCTGGCGCTGTTCATGCTCGGCTCGGCGCTCTGCGCCGTCGCCTGGAGCGCCGGGTCGCTGATCGTCTTCCGCGTCCTTCAGGGATTCGGCGGCGGAATGATCATGCCGATCGTGATGACGATCCTGACGCGGAAGGCAGGCCCTCAGCGAATGGGCCGGGTGATGGGGCTGCTGGGCGTGCCGATGCTCGCTGCGCCGATCCTGGGCCCGATCCTCGGCGGCTGGCTGGTCGACGATGTCTCCTGGCGCTGGATCTTCCTGATCAACATCCCGATCGGGGTCGCCGCCATCGTCCTAGCCCAGATCGTGCTCGAGCGCGACCAGCCGCAGCCCGCGCACAGGCTCGACTGGTTGGGGATGGCGCTCCTCTCGCCTGGACTGACCGCCCTGATCTTCGGTCTCGCCGAGTCGAACAGCGGCGGATTCGGGGCGACCAAGTCGTGGCTTCCGATCGCGATCGGCGCGGCGCTGGTGGCCGGTTTCCTCCGGCACAGCTGGAAGGTCGCGGAACCACTGATCGACGTCCGCACCTTCACCCGGACCGCGGCCGGGCCCGCGGCCGCGACCCTGGCGCTGTTCGCGATCGCGTTCTTCGGATCGCTGCTGCTGATTCCGCTCTACTACCAGACGGTGCGCGGCGCCTCCGCCCTGGAGGCGGGACTCTTGATGGCGCCGCTGGGGCTGGGTTCGATGATCACGATGCCGCTCGCCGGCAAGCTCACCGACCGCTACGGGCCGAGCCGCTGGCCCGCCTACGGGATCCCGTTGCTGGTGCTCGGCCTCGCCCCGTTCTCGTTCGTCGACGCCGACACGTCATATGTCCTCCTCTGCGCCTCCAGCTTCGTGCTCGGCCTCGGAATGGGCATGGCGATGATGCCGACGATGACCGCGGCGATGCAGGCGGTGCCGAAATCGGCGATCGCCCGCACCAGCACGGCGATGAACATCCTGCGCCAGTCCGGTGCTTCGATCGGGACGGCGATCCTCTCTGTCCTCCTCGCCTCGGCGATCGCCGACAAGCATTCTCGGGCGCCGGGGCCGCTGGCCGAAGCCTTCGCCCAGACCTTCCACTGGGGGTTGGCGTTGCTGGCCCTGGCCCTCGTCCCCGCTCTCGCGATGGCGCTGGGAGGGCGGCGGGTCGCCGGCGGGCGCTCCATCCCCGAGGAGAGGTCAGCCCTGGCGAGCGAGGGTTGAACCGGGACTCCCCCGCCCGTACGACTGGGATGGTTCCAGTCGGGGTACATGGACGGTGCCGACACCGAGAAGGAGACGGGATGGCCGGCCGAACCGCCAGTGCAACGTGGACGGGTGACCTCGCCAGCGGAATGGAGGAGCTGGTGGCGGTCGGCGAGAATGCCTGGACCGGCGTCACGACCGCCGACGACGATGCTTGAGGACGCCGGCGTCGCGGCGCGGCAGTACCGGCTGCCGGGGCTGACGACGGAGGACGGGATCGCCGAGGTCGCCGGCAACTACCCGAGCAGGGGCGGCGTCGGCGAGCGGGCGGCCTGGTTCAGGGACAGCGAGGGGAACCTGCTCGCGATCGGCCAAGCGCTCTCCGGGAGCTAAGCGAGAGCGACCGGCTCTGGTCGAAACGGCCGTGCGTACGGCGGCCGGACGCCGGTCGGTTAGGGTCGGAAACGTGAAGCGTCCGGCGGCGGTCATGTGCGTGGCGATGTCCCTGGTCGCCGCAGCGCTCGGCGGCTCGTCGGTTGCCAGCGGCGAACCGGTCGTCCCGGTCGAGGGCCCCTGGCACGCGACCACCTCGGCGGGCCTCCCCGTCGGCTTCGAAGTCAGCGGCGGCCAGGTTGTCAACCCGCGCTGGCGCTTCAAGTGGGGTTTCTGCGGCAGCTTCGAAAACGCGACGGCGGCCGTCGTCCCGGTCGACTCGAACGGCCACTGGAAATACACGGACCCGCGTGGTCCCTGGATCGAAGGCACCTTCGTCGCCGCAAACCGGCTCGAAGGATCGGTGACGTCGCCCGGCCGCGAGCTCCCCGGCTGCCCGGAAACCCACGCGACCTTCGTCGCCGAACCGGGCGCCGCGGTGTTCAAGCAGGCGCGAGTCGTCGTCCTCGCCAACGTCATCACCCGCCGGCTGGCGACCGAACCGAAGGGGATGATCCTGCGCCGCGACCGCTCGATCCAATTCCACCAGCTCGAGTGGGAAAACTTCGGCGAAGGCGTGGCCCGCGGCCACGGGCAGGCCATCGTCCGTCACGGCTGCCGGCATTGCCCCGACAAGGTGGTGATCCGCCGGCGCGTGGTCATTTACCTGAACGAACTGACCCAGCAGGGCAACTACCGCCGCTACCTCCACGCCTCCTACTACTTCATCGGCCCGCTCCCCACGGGCTTCCCGCGGAACGGCTCCCAGATCCTCGAATAGGCGCCCGCTGCCATGCCGCCTCCCTGCCGGCTACCCCCGGCGGAAGGGGTCGACGTAGACGTCGTCAACCTGCCAATGGCCGCTCGAGTCGAGAGGGGTTATGCGGATTTCGACGGCAGCGGGAATCAGAGTCCCGACCACCGGCGAGAGGGTGAGAAGGGTGGAGACCGACTGGCCCGGCCCCCACGAGGAACCGGAGCGGAGGGTGCCGACGGTTTTCGTGCGCACCAGGCCGAGGAGCCTGTAGACGGCTTCCAGGCGCAGCTGCGATGT
>DASXBC010000028.1:0-8885 GCA_036406355.1 Solirubrobacterales bacterium
CGCGATCGTGAGGCTCCTGCTGACTGAGGACACCAGCCCGATCATTTCCCCGGGCTGGAGCCGCGCCAAGGCGGCGGCGGGTGCACTCGAAGAAGAGGCGCGCGTCGCCCTGGGGGCTCTCGATGGACAGCCGGCATCGCGCCGCCACAGGCCCGTTCCTCTCAGTCCGTGACTCCCGCCGACGCTGAGAAACCACGCGCTCTCGCCGGTGCCGGCGCCGCGCCGCGTGGCCGCTACAAGATCTTCCTCGGCATGGCTGCCGGGGTGGGGAAGACCTACCGGATGCTGCAGGAAGGCCATGCGGAGAAAGCCGCCGGTCGGGACGTCGTGATCGGCTATCTGGAGGCGCACAAGCGCGAGGAGACGACCGCACAGGCGCGCGGCATCGAGGTCGTTCCTCGACGCAAGGTCGCCTACCGAGATGTCGAGGTCGAGGAGATGGACCTCCCCGCCGTGCTTGTGCGGGCACCCGATCTCGCGTTGATCGACGAGCTCGCCCACACCAACCCGTCCGGCATAGAGCACGAGAAGCGCTACGAAGACATCGCCGACGTGTTGGCGGCGGGGATAGATGTCTTCTCGACGGTCAACGTCCAGCACCTGGAGTCGCTGAACGACCAGGTCACCGAGCTGACCGGGGTGCGGGTGCGAGAGACGGTTCCCGACTCGATCCTCGGCCAGGCCGACGAAGTAGTGCTCATCGACCTCACGCCGGAGGCGCTGGTGGCGCGCCTCCGCGCCGGCAAGATCTACCCCGAGGGCAACATCGAGTCCGCCCTCAACAACTTCTTTAAGATCGAGAACCTCGCTTCCCTGCGCGAGGTGAGTCTGCGGCAGGTCGCCGAGGACGTCGAGTCCAAGCGCCTCATCTACAGCGAGACCGAGCCGCTCGGCACGCGCGAGGAGAAGGTGCTCTCCGAGGTACCGAAGGCGGTGAGCGAGCGTCTGCTGGCCCTGGTCCGACCTCAGCCGAGCTCACAGCGCCTCGTCCGCCGCGCCTGGCGCTCCGCGCAGCGGCTCGGCACCGACCTCGACCTGCTCTGGGTGCGCAAGCCCGGCCGCCCGCTCGAGGGCGAGGAGGAGCGACAGGTGACCGCACTGCGCCAGCTCGCCTCGGTGCTTGGCGCGCACCTGCTGATCGAGGAGCACGATGACCTCGTCGCCGCCGCGGCGCGCGTAGTGCAGGAGCGCGGCTCCACCTACATCATGGTTGGTGAGTCGCTGCCGCCGCGTGGGTTCGCACGCCTGCGAGAACCGCTGCCGCAGCGGCTGATGCGGGCGACGCCACCGGGCGTTGACGTGCGGATCATCGCCCACCGCGAAGCCGAGGAGGGGTCATGATCGAGCACGTACTGGTCGGAGTGGCACTTGTGGGCGGCCTCGCCGGCGGCTACCTGCTCGCCCGTTCTCGGCTCAGGGGCAGGGGCGCCCAGGCCTCGCAGGACATTCACAACATCCTCCTGCCATTCACCGGCACTGAGATCTCGCGCCGGGCTCTCGACGCCGCGATGCGTCTCGCCCTCGCCGAGGGCGCGACGCTGATGCCCGCCTACCTGGCGGTGGTGCCCAGCAGACTGCCGCTCGACTGCGCGATTCCGGCCGAGGCGGCAAAGGCGATGCCGATGCTGGAGGCGATCGAGCAGCGTGCCGCGACGCAGGGCGTCCCGGTCGATGCCAGGATCGAACGCGGTCGTTCCTACCGACACGCGCTGCGGTCCCTGCTCGAGCGGGAGCAGTTCGATCGGGTCGTCGTTCCCGCCACGGCGACGGGAGGCGGCGGACTCACCGGAGACGATCTGATTTGGCTGCTCGACAAGGCCCCCGCCGAGGTGCTCATCCTGCGCCCGGCCCGAGGCGACGAACGTCACCTCTCGGTTCCGCCGGCAACGGAGCGCACCTAGCCCAAGCGCAACTTCACAAGATCTTTATGCCCCACGGGCAAATCTGTATGCGGCCTACACGCGCTCGGTTCTACGTTGAATCGAGTGACGGATGAAGACGATCGCCGCATCTGAGTTTCTCCCCGGTGTCGGTGTTGGCGCTCAGAGCCGCACCCCGTTGTTGCTGCGACTTCGAGTTCTCTTCCGCCGCCATGCGCTCGATCGCGAGCTCGCCGAAGGCCTGGCAGCAGAGGCCGCGAGAGGTCGCGCTCTACGCGCGCGCCAGCTCATCGAGCCCGAGCATTGCCGGCGGCTCGCTGTCACTCTGCGCGATCTCGTCGCCCACGCGGAAAGTCCGCCGCGGGCGGCGTTCAGCTCGGCGCTTCCCGTTCGCCGTGAGCTGGTGCTGATCTGGCGAGACGCCTTTCTCGATCTCGCGGCGCGGCTGGTGCAGCCGGGCCACACCAACGCGACCGGCGTCGCCAGGGTGCTTCGCCTGTTGACCGACGGGGCGGGCCCGCTCTTCAATCCCTACTCGGAGCAGCTTATGGACGAAGCCCTGCGTTGGATTGCAGAAGCGTTCCCCGAGCTTGGTCCCGAGCGGTTCGAGGCCGCCGGGCTCGCCGCCCTGCAGCAGAGCGTTCGGTAAGCGTCCGCCTTTGGGTGGGCTGATAGCTTTCGCTTCGGTGTGCCGGGAAGCCTGGTCGGCGTCGCTGACCCATGAGCGCGACTGGCACATCGAAGCGGTGGTGAGTGCATGCCCCTCGCACTCTCCGCACTGCTGTTCGCAGCATCTGTCGCGCTGACGCTGGGAGCGGCCGCCCTCTTCGGTGCCGACCGAGGTCCTGATCCTCCGCCCCGGGCCCGAGGACGAGCGGATCCTCAGCGCAAACGGCGCCCGCGCGCCCAGCTGACGAATCTGCCCCAGCCCGACTCGACGCCCTCCGGGCTGGGCCAGAGGAGGAAGAGGGCGAACGTGATCGCGATCCCGACCAGCGTCGCCAGCCCCCGCTGCTCGGCGTCGGGCAGGGCCGGGTCGCCGAGGGTGTCGGCCAGCAGCACCGCGTAGGTCGTGATCGACAGCGTGAACATCGCGTACTGCACGGTCAACATCCCGTACGCGAAACCGGTCGCGACCGTCAGGACGACCGCGATCGCGACGTCGTCGCCCACCAGCCACTCCGAGAGCGCGGTCGCGATCACCAGGCCGACGAGGGTCCCGACCGCGCGCAGCACCAACCGGTCGAAGGTCGTGTCGTAGTCGGGCCGCAGGACGAAGAGGACGGTGAGCGGGATCCAGAATCCGTGTTCGGAGAACCCGAGCAGCCAGTAGGCGGCGACGCCCAGCCCGAGCGCGAGCCCGAGCCGGAGCCCATGCTGGAAGCTCTGGGAGCGCGCCGTCAGGTTGCCGCGGAGCGCGGCGATCGCGGCCGGCCGGTTCCAGCGATTCGGGCCCTCATCGCGTTGCCGTTCGCCGGCGGCGTAGACCGCGAGGGAGAAGGCCGCCTGGGCCAGCCCTCCCAGCGTCCCGAACAGGAGTGCCGCGCCGGCGTCCCCGGCGCTGACCGGAAGGCCCTGCGTGATCAGAAGCGAGAGCGCGACGTTCAGCCCGGCGATCGCGAATCGGGGCGAGACCGAGGAGCAGTAGCCGGCCAGGGCCCCGACGACCGCGAGCGAGGCGACCGCGAGCGGCGCCGAGTTCGCGGTCAGGGCGCCGAGCGCCGCGCCGAGCCCGATCAGCGGCGCCAGGGCCAGCTGCCACCTGGAGCGGGCCAGCGCCGGCGCGTCCATCGCGACGAAGCCGGCGAGGAGGGCTCCGGTCGCGATCCCCCCGCGCGACTCGAGGCCGAGCCCGAGCTCGAGCAGGAGGAGGGCCCCGACCGGGACCGAGAGCAGCAGCCCACGGCGGATCGCGGGCGCCGGGGGCGCCGGCCCGATCCCGAACAGCGGCGGTGTCTGAGCTTCAACCGACGTGTCCGGCGGGCATGCGATCGTCGTGGCCCCGGCACTCGTCGGGCTGCCAACCTGGGACGGTGTTGCCTTCGGGCGGGATCGGGTGCTCCTTCAGGATCCGCGCCAGGTGGGAGACGTTGTGGGCCATCCACTTCGCCGTCTTCTGCGTGTACGGGTGGTCGGCGCCTCCGGCCTCGAGGAACGAGGGCCCGGGCCCGGCGTTGCCGACCCAGTAGGTGTCCGCGTTGGGCGGCACCGCGCATCCGAGGTGGGTGAGGTTGAAGAGGATCGACTCGGCGCAGCAGTGGGCGCCGTCCTCGTTGCCGGTCACGACGACGCCGCCGACGGTGTTGTAGAGCGGGTACTGGCCGACCTCGTTGGTCGTGTTGTAGGTCCCGTCGAGGCGCTCGATCACCATCTGGCAGACGCTATTGCGGACTCCGAACCAGATCGACGTCGCGACGATCAGGATGTCGGCGCCGAGTACCTTCTCGAGGATCTGCGGCCACTCGTCGCCGTCGCCCATGTCGGAGACGACCCCGAAGGGGATCCTGTAGTCGACCGGGCGGATCGTCTCATGCCCGACGCCAAGCTCGTCGAAGTGGCCGGTGACGATGTCGATCAGGCCCTGGGTGTTGGAGGGCTCCGGGGACTTCTTCAGGGTGCAGTTGAGGACCAGCGCGTTGAGTTTCATGGAGCGGCAGTCTCGCCCGCCACCGCAGGTATTTCAACCCCGCGCCGGTACCCTGAGGGGTAGTGGTCATCGCCGATGTCAGCAGCGATCCCGCCGCCGGGGTGGGAGTCCTCGCCGCGCTTGCGGCCGGGATCGTCTCCTTCCTCTCCCCCTGCGTGCTGCCGCTCGTCCCCGGCTACCTCTCGGCGGTCACCGGCGTCTCCGCCGGCGAGCTCGAGAGCGCCGGATGGCGGCGGGTCCTCGGGCCCAGCCTCCTGTTCGTCTCCAGCTTCTCGGTCATCTTCGTCATCTACGGGCTGACGGCGACCGGTCTCGGCTCGCTGCTGCGCAACCACGAACAGCTGCTGACGAAAATCTCGGCGGCGCTGATCATCGCGATGGGGGTCCTCTTCGTCGCCGCGCTCTTCGTCCCCCGCCTCAACGGCGAGTGGCACCTCGATGCGCTCCTCGAACGCGCCGGCAGCGGCGGACCGATCGTCGCCGGCGGTGCCTTCGCGATCGCCTGGACGCCCTGCGTCGGCCCGACCCTCGGCGCGATCCTCACCGCCGCCGCGACGACCGGCTCGGCCGCCCGCGGCGCCTTCCTCCTCGCCGTCTACTCGGCCGGCCTCGCGATCCCATTCCTGCTGACCGCGCTCGCCTTTTCACGGATGACCACCGCGTTCGCCGTCGTCAAACGCCACTACTCGGCGATCATCGCCCTCGGCGGCGCGATCCTGATCGCGATGGGGATCTTGATCTGGACCGGCGAACTCACCCAGCTCAATGTCCAGGCCCAGCGCTGGCTCTCCGAACTCGGGATCGAATTCTGGAACGTCTGAGCCCGGCGCTCAGTTGTTCGAGGGAATGACCGTCTCGAGCTCCTGGCCGGCGGCCTCGGCCTCCTCGATTGCCTCGCCGTCGAGATCGCGGGAGCAGACGATCCGAAACCTGCCGGTGCCGATCTCAGGATCGGGGACGACAGGCAGCCCCCTGATCTCGTCCCAACCGAGGCGCTCGACCTCGAACGGGTTCATCCGCACCTCGGCGGCCGGGAACGGGCAGTTCGCGTTGTGCTGGTCGATCGCCCTCGCGATCGCCTCGAGGTTCTTGGCCTCGGCCGACGCCACGGAAGGAGTCTAGGAGCCGCTCGCCGCCGGCGCGAGCCCCGCCTCGGGCCAGGGGCCGAGCAGGTCGGGGCCGTCCTCGCCGCCGAGCGCGATCAGCAACTCCTCGGCGATGTGCGGCGCCAGCGGCGCCAGGGCGCGGGCGAGCAGTGCGAGCGCCTCGAGCAGGGTCTCGTGGTCCTCCTTCGACAGCTGCTCGCGCCGCTTCACGATCCTCTTCTCGTAGTCCTGGATTCGCTCGAACAGGCGGGTGACGTCGCGGACCGCCTTGTGCATCTGGAGCTCGTCGTAGTCGGCGGTGATCCGGGCGATCCCGTTGTCGCACCATTTCCCGAGCCGCTCGCGGAGGAAGGCGGTGTCGGCGGCGGCCTCGGGGTCCTCGGGCGCGTCGGCGGCGGCCGCGATGCGGTCGTGGGTGTAGTCCCAGACCCCCCGCAGGAAGCGCGACGCGTAGCGGATCGCGCCGTCGGTCCAGTTCAGCGCCTTCGCCGGCCCGGCCGCATAGAGAATCGCGACACGAACGGTGTCGGCGCCGTGCTCGGCGACGAGCTCATCGGGGTCGACGACGTTGCCGAGATGCTTGCTCATCTTGCGGCCGTCAGCGACGACCATCTCGTGAAAGAGACAGCCGGAGAACGGCTCGCCGTCGGCCATGAACGCGAACGGCCCGATGTCCCGGAGCGCCTTGGTCACGACCCGCTGGTCGAAGACGAAGCCGCCGCTGTCGTTGCCGGCGACGAGCCGCTCCGAGGGCAGCCAGCGCCGCAGGTCCGGGTGGGTGAACATCTCATCCGCCCGGGCCCCGGGCGGGACCGCGGCCGGGACCCAGAGCCAGAGCGCGTCGAAGTGGCAGTCGAGGGTGTCTGTCTCGCGTTTCGCTGCCTCGCCACAGCTCGGACAGGCGACGTCGACGAAGTCGGGGCGCTCGGCCAGCGGGTTGCCCTGCCCGGTCGGCTCGACGTCGCGCGGCAGCACCACCGGCAGGTCCTCGAACGGGACCGGGACCGCGCCGCAGCCCTCGCAGTGGACGATCGGGATCGGCGTCCCCCAGTAGCGCTGGCGGGAGATCGAGAAGTCGGAGGCGCGGTAGCGGCGGGCGGGGCGCTCGCCCGGAGCCTCCCCCTCCCCGCCGGTCTCGCCGACGCTCGCGACGCGCTCGCCGAGGGCAGCATCGGCCTCGTCGACGGCGGGGATGCCGAGCGCCGCCGTCGGCCCGTAGCGGGCGTCGACCAACGGCGAGACGAGCACCGGCAGCTCCGCCCCGGCCGGCCCGACGATCTTCACTCCGGTGTCGATCACCGGCACCGCGCCGGCGTCGCGGGCGCTCCGCTCCCAACCCCCCGAGCGGAGCTCGTCGAGCTGCTCCCGAACTCCCTCCCCCCCGGCCCAGCGCTCGACGTCGGGGTGGCGCGGCGAGAGGATGACGAAGGTCGCGGCCGCTGCCGACCCCGGGTGCGGGGTGAAGACGGTCAGGCCGCCGTCGACGGGGTCGCCGAGGTCGAGCTCGGCGCCGTCGGTGCGGCCGAGGATGTAGCGCTGCGTTTTCAGCGAGAGCTCATCCCAGTTCCGGAGGGCCTCGAGGTTGGCGTCGTTCTCCTCGAGGTACGGGGTGATCTTCAGGAACCAGGTCGGGCGCCGGATCAGCCGCACCGGGTTGTGGCAGCGCCAGCAGCGGCCGTCCTCGACCTGGAGCGCGGCCAGCGTCGTCTGGCAGGTGTCGCACCAGTCGACCGTGGCGTCGTCGCGATAGATCAATCCGGCATCGAGCAGGGTCAGGAACAGCCATTGCGACCACCGGTACTGCCCCTCGTCGGAACTGTAGAAGGCGCGGTCGAGGTCGAACGAGAACCCGAGCCGGCGGATCTGCTCGAGCATCCGCTCGCCACAGCGCCCGACCCAGTCCGCGGGCCGCACCTTGCGCTCGATCGCCGCCATCTCCGCCGGCAGGCCGAAAGCGTCGAATCCGAACCCGAACAGGACCGCATCGCCGCGGGCGCGGCGGAAGCGCGCGTAGGCGTCGCCGATCGCGTAGTCGCGGACGTGGCCCATGTGCAGATTGCCCGATGTGAACGGGCTCGAGGGCTTGATGTACACGCCGGGGTCGCCGTCGGCGGGAATCGGCGTCTCGAACGCGCCCCGCTCGGCCCAGGCGGCCTGTCGGGCCGTCTCGATGGCGGACGGGTCGTATTTCGGCGTGCTGGGGGTCATGTTCATGAGTCTGCCATGCCTGCGGTGCCGATCCGTCCAGGCCGGCGGCTGCGGTTGTCCACTCCGTACGTTGACCGCCGGGGCGCGAGGCGGCGAGACTCGCAACGACCCAGGCAACCTCCAAGGGGAGATAGATGACGCCTCAACGCCTCGTCCCGTCCGCTCTCGTCTGCGCCGCCGCCCTGTTTGCAGCCGGCTGCGGAGGCGACGACTCCAGCACCACGACGATCAGGTTGATCGAGCACGCCGAAACCGACACGGTCCAGCACATCGGACCGGCGAACGAGGAAGACTCGCGCGGGGACGTCCTCGCCTTCGCCAACCCGGTCTTCGACTCGACCAACAAGACAAAGGAAGGCAGCGATAACGGCGCCTGCATCCGCACCGACCCCGGAAAAGCCTGGGAGTGCTTCTGGACGGTGACCCTTTCGGCCGGGCAGATCACGGTCGACGGTCCCTTCTATGACGGCGGGAAAGACTCGACTCTGGCGATCACCGGCGGCACCGGCGAATACTCCGACGCCCGCGGTCAGATGCAGCTCCACGCGCGCAACCCCGAAGAAACCGAATACGACTTCATCTACGAAATCGAACAGTAGGCTCGACTCAGCCGGCGAACGTCCAGAGCTTGTTGCCGACGAAGTTGAACGGCATCGCGACGGCGACCGCGATCGCCTGCGAGGCGATCTCGCCCAATGTGGTCCCGGAGACGAGCGCGTCGAGGACCGCGAGGTTGATCAACAGGGCGGCGACGCTCACGGTGAAGAACCGCGCGGCCTGGAACCCGGCGTGCCCGTGGCGGGCGTCGAAGGTCCAGTGGCGGTTGAGGAGGAAGTTGTTGGTCACCGCGACGCAGAACGATGCGACCGCGGCGACCGCGTAGTGGACATCGAGTGCCCCGGCCAGGATCGAGAAGACCGCGAGGTTCACGAGGTATCCGGAGCCGCCGACGATCCCGAACTTGAGCAGCTGGAACCAGTTCGACGGGCGCCGCGCTGCTGCCCCGATCCGATAGGCGAATTCGGCTGGTGGTCCCATTGGGCG
>DASXBC010000029.1:0-1722 GCA_036406355.1 Solirubrobacterales bacterium
GCGGGTTTCGCATGCTCTCCATCGAGCGCGACGCGTTCACCCCGGCCGACGGCTATCCAGAGGGAATCGAGACGGACGGGTTGCCGCTGCGCGACCGCGTCTGGCTGACCAGGGGCGTGGAGGATTGATGAGGGCGCACCACGGCTCTAGATGGGCCGAACCGTGGCGTCCGGGAGCGACGCAATCAAGCGATCGATCGCCACCTCGAAGACGGCATGCGGCGTGCCCGCCGCGCACCAGACCCGCTCGAATCGCCGCAGCGACTCGTCGATGATCGTCGGCAGGTCTCGCTCGTGGCCGAGTGGCGGGACGCCGCCGATGGAGAAGCCGGTCGCCTCGCGCACCTCGTCAGCGCTGGCCGGTGTGCCGTCGATGCGGGTCACGCGCCGATCACCCGCACAGAGGATCATCGTCGGCTCGCCGTCCACGACGAACACGAGCGACTTGACGATCTGCCCCAGCTCGCACCCGCAGGCCTCGGCGGCCTCGGCCGCGGTGCGGGTGGAGTCGGGTAGGTCGACGACCTCGACGTCGAGCCCTCGCTCAGCGAGCCGCTCCTGCACCTTCGCCGCGGTCGGATGCATCGCCTCGCTCCCGGCCACGCCCGCCTAAAAGAGGGCCATCCCGGGAGCGACCGGCACCTCGACCACCTCGGGCTTCGACGAGCCGACCGCCGACTCCAGGGCGGCGTGCAGGTCGTCGCGGCCGGTGACCTGCTTCGAGGCCACGCCGTACGCCTGGGCGACCTGCGCCACCTCGAGGGCCGGGAGATCCAGCCCCGGCGCACCCTGCACCTCCTCGATGGCGGCGAACCACTTGAGGATCGAGTACTCCTCGTTGCGGAGGACGAGGAACGTCACCGGCAGGTCGTAGGCCGCGGCCGTCCAGAAGCCCGTGATCGCGTACTGCGCGGAGCCCTCGCCGAGGACGCAGACGACGGGCCGGTCGGGTTGCGCCAGCTGGACGCCGAGGGCTGCCGCCAGGCCGAAGCCAAGACCGCCCCCCGCGCCGAAGTAGTAGCTCCCGGGGCGGGAGAGTCGCAGCTGGTTGCGAAGAGAGAGGGTGCTCGAGGGCGACTCGAGCACCACGATGCCGTCGTCGGGGAAGACCTGAGCCAGGGTGTTGTGGACCATCGTCGAGCTCAGCGGATCGGTCTCGTCGCCGGCGGTCGGCTCGGGAAGCGGATCCGGCTCGGCGCGGTTCGCCTGGCCGACCTCCTCCAGGAGCGCCTTCAGCGCCAGCCCGACGTCAGAAAGGATCACGTCGCCCATCGGGGCACGGGCGGCCTCATCCGGATCGCTGGTGATCGCGACCAGCGAGGCGCCCTCGGGGAGCAGCGGGCCCGGGATGTAGGGGTAGTAGGGGAAGACCGAGGAGCCGACCACCAGAATCAGGTCACGACCCTTGAGGGTCTCGGTCACCGGCCCGATCGCCGGCGGCAGGACACCCTGGAAGAGCGGGTGACCCTCGGGAAAGCCAAGCCGCCCACCACCGGTGGCCGGCGAAGCGAAGACCGGCAGCTTCTGGCGCTCCGCCAGGGCGATGGCGTCTTCCCAGGCCCCGGACGCATCGATGTCGGGTCCGGCCACGAGCACCGGGTTGCTGGCGGCGGCGAGCCGCTCGGCCAGCGACTCGATCGCCGCCGGGTTTGCCCCCGTCCGGAGTTCTGCGGTGCGCTCGACCAGGCGGCCCGACTCGGCATCGGCCTCCTCGGTCCAGTCG
>DASXBC010000030.1:0-4652 GCA_036406355.1 Solirubrobacterales bacterium
AAGTGCAGGCGCAGTATGCGACGCTGGGCCAGTACGACTTCGTGACGATCGTTGAGGCGCCCGACGAGAAGACGATGGCCAAGGTGTCGGTTGAGCTTGGGTCGCGGGGGACGATGACGAGCCAGACCCTGGCGGCGATGCCGGCCGAGGAACTGGCCTCGTCGCTCTGACAAGGACGCCACCTCCTCTGCTCCCGCGAATGCCTGAGGAATCAGATAGGGACAGGCATTCGCTCCCGCGTCCGGGGGCGGCTTGGCCGCGTTGAGGGTCCTGGTCGTCGGCGGTGGCGGGCGCGAGCACGCGATCGTCCGCGCCCTCGGCCGCTCACCACGGTCGCCCGAGCTGCTCTGCGCCCCCGGCAACGCCGGGATTGCGGCCGATGCCGAGTGCCTGCCCGACACCGGCGCCGAGGACGTCGACGCGATCGTCTCCACAGCGCGCGATCGCGGCGTCGACCTCGTCGTCGTCGGGCCTGAGGCGCCGCTCGTCGCCGGGGTGGTCGACGCACTCGAGGCAGCCGGCATCCCTGCGTTCGGCCCAAGCGCCGCCGCCTCCGAGCTCGAGGGCTCGAAGGCGTTCGCGAAGGCGCTGATGAAGGAGGCGGGCGTCCCGACCGCCTCGCACGCGCTTCTCCGCAGCCACGAGGAGGCGATCGAGCGGCTCGCCGCCGCCGCCTACCCCGTCGTCCTCAAGGCCGACGGGCTCGCGGCGGGCAAGGGCGTGATCATCTGTGCCGACGAGGCCGAGGCGCGGGAAGCGGCCGATGTTTTCTTCAGGGAGCGGCGGTTCGGCGAAACAACGGTCGTGCTCGAGGAGTTCCTCGTCGGCGAGGAGCTCTCGATGCTCGCGATCTGCGACGGCGAGAACGTCATCCCGCTGGCGCCGGCCCAGGACTACAAGCGGATCTTCGACGGCGACGAGGGCCCGAACACGGGCGGGATGGGCAGCTACTCGCCGGTGCCGGGGTTCGGCCCCGGCACGGTCGAGGAGATCGTCGCCCAGGTGCATCGGCCGGTGGTCGCGGCGATGGCCGGGCGCGGCCAGCCCTTCTCCGGCGTCCTCTACGCCGGGCTGATGATCGGGCCGGACGGGCCGCGGGTGCTGGAGTTCAACGTCCGCTTCGGCGACCCCGAGACGCAGGCGGTCCTGCCGCGGCTTCGCACCGACCTGCTCGAGCTCTGCCTCGCCGCGCGCGAGCCGGGCGGCCTTGCCGGGGCCGAGGCCGAGTTCGGCGAGGACTGGGCGGTGACCGTCGTCCTCGCCTCAGCCGGCTACCCGGCGTCATCGTCGAAGGGTGACGTGATCGAGGGCCTCGAGGAGGCGGCGGCGATCGCCGAGGTGACCCACGCCGGCACCGCCCGGCGCGATCGAGCGGTCGTCACCGCCGGCGGCCGCGTGCTGAACGTGACCGGCATCGGGGCGACGCCCGCCGAGGCCCGCGATCGCGCATACGATGCCGCGCGGCGGATCTCGTTCGACGGAATGCAGATCCGGTCCGACATCGCCGCCCGCGCCGTCGAGCGTGTCCCCAGCACCTGAACGAGAGGAAGAGATGAGCGAGATCTCAGAGGATCCCCAGCCGACCGAGGCGACCGTGATGCCGGCGGTCGAGGAGGCGTTCGAGGAGATCGAAGTCGACGAGCCGTTGGTCGGGATCATCATGGGCTCGAAAAACGACAAGCCCAAGATGCAGCCGGCCGGGGCCGCGCTCCACGACGCCGGCATCCGCTACGAGGTCCGCGTGATGAGCGCCCACCGCGACCCCGAGCTGGTTCGCGAGTACTGTCACAACGCCCGGATGCGGGGCCTGAAGGTGATCATCGCCGGCGCCGGGATGTCGGCGGCACTGCCCGGCGTCGCCGCCGCCCACACCGACCTTCCCGTGGTCGGCGTGCCGATCCTCGGCAAGAGCCTGGGCGGGCTCGACGCCCTCCTCTCCGCGGTCCAGATGCCGCCCGGCGTCCCGGTCGCCTGCGTCGCGGTCGACGGGGCGAAAAACGCCGGCTTGCTGGCAGTCCGAATAATTAACGCGTGAAGGAATATTCCGGCACCTCCTCTGCTCGGCAGGGGCTAAGAAAAATCAGCCTTGTGGCGGCCCCGCCGCGCCCGGACGCGGGAGCGAGCGCCAGTCCATATCTGTTTCTTCTGGCGCGAGCGGGAGCAGAGGACGCGGCGGAATTTATTCGGAGCGGGGGTGGCGGTTGATTCAGCGATACACACGGCCGGAGATCGGCGAGGTCTGGTCGCAGCAGCGCAAGCTCGAATGCTGGCTCGAGGTCGAGCTGGCGGCGACCGAGGCGTGGGCGGCCGAGGGCGTCGTCCCCGAGGAGGCGGCGAGTGCCTGCCGGGAGAAGGCGGCGTTCACGGTCGAGGCCGTCAACGAGCGCGAGAAGGTGACCGACCACGACGTCGCCGCCTTCGTCGACGTCGTCGCCGCCTCGATCGGCGAGCACGGCCGCTGGGTCCACTACGGGCTGACCTCCTCCGACGTCCTCGATACGGCGCTGGCGGTGCAGCTGCAGCAGGCGGGGCGGCTCGTGCTCGGCAGCGCCCGCGCCTACCGCGATGCCCTGATCGAGCGGGCGTTCGAGCACCGCGACACGCTCTGCGTCGGCCGCACCCACGGCGTCCATGCCGAGCCGACGACCTTCGGCCTCCGCCTCGCGGGTTTCGCGTTCGAGGCCGACCGCAACCTCCAGCGGCTCGAGGACGCCTTCGACCAGCTCGCCTACGGCAAGCTCTCCGGCGCGGTCGGCACGTACGCCTCGGCCCCGCCGGCGATCGAGGCCCGGGTGATGGAGCGGCTCGGCCTCAAGCGAGAGGACGTCGCGACCCAGGTCATCCCCCGCGACCGCCACGCCGTCCTCACCTCGCGGATCGCGATCGCCGGCGGCGGCCTCGAGCGCTTCGCGACCGAGGTCCGCAACCTGCAGCGGACCGAGGTGCGGGAGGTCGAGGAGCCTTTCGCGTCGGGCCAGAAGGGCTCCTCGGCGATGCCGCACAAGCGCAACCCGATCCGCACCGAGCGGATCACCGGGCTCGCCCGCGTCCTCCGCGGCTACGCCCAGTCGGGCCTCGAGAACATCGCGCTCTGGCACGAGCGCGACATTTCCCACTCCGGCGCCGAGCGGGTGATCCTCCCCGACTCGACGACCGCGCTCGACTACATCCAGGACGTGGCGGCGGGGGTGGCCTCGGGAATGACGATCAACGCCGAGCGGATGCGGCAAAACCTCGACCACACCCACGGCGCGCTGTTCAGCCAGCGCGCCCTCACCGCCCTCGTCGACTCCGGGATGAGCCGCGACGACGCCTACCGGGTCGTCCAGGAGAACGCCCAGCAGGCCTGGGACACCGGCACCGAGTTCCGCGAGCTGCTGGCCAAGGCGGCCCCCGACCTCGACCTCGACGCCGTCTTCGACTACGGCACGTACCTCACCCACATCCCCGAGATCTTCGAGCGGCTCGAGACCCTTCGTTAGGGTTCCCCTCCGTGGTCCTCTACACCTGCGGGCAGAAGAAGGTTGCGGGACGGCTCGGCCATCCCTGCGGCCGGGCTGCCCGGGCGCTGGACGATGCCGGCTACGAGTACGAGATCAAGGTCGTCGGCGGCTACCGGATGGCACCCTGGACGTGGGGCAAGCGCGGCGCCGACCGGGCGGAGGTGAAGGAGCTGAGCGGTACCAACGAGGTGCCGATCCTCGTCCTCGACGATGGCGAGGTGATCTCGGGCTCGGGCGTGATCTCCAGCTGGGCGAAGGAACACCCCCAGGCGCGGGCCGGCGCGGGCTAGGCAGCGGCCAGCTCGCGCTCGCGCGCGGGGCTGCGGGAGGTGATGATCACCCGTGTGCCGTCGCGGGGCGAGAGGGTGACGTTGCGGCGGGTGGGCCGCTCCGGGGCCGGGTCCGCCTTGTGGAGCGCGCAGCGCGTGAGGACCTCGCGCAGCACGATCCCCATCTCGAACTCGGCGAAGGCGCCGCCGAGGCAGCGGCGGACGCTGCCGCCGAACGGCACCCACGAGTAGGTCTCCGGCCCGCGATCGAGGAACCGCTCCGGGCGGAAGGCATACGGCTCTGGATAGGCGTCGGGACGGGTGTGGGCGAGCCAGATCGCCGGGGTGACGTCGGTGCCCTCGGGGAGCTCGAGATCGTCGGTGACGAGCGGGCTCTTCAGCCGCCTGCCGGCGAGCGGGACCACCGGCCGCAGCCGCAGCGACTCTGTGATCACCGCCTTCAGATAGGCGTCGTCGTCCTCCTCGAGGGTCTCGATCAGGCGTCTGTGGACCTCGGGGTGGCCGAGAATCAGGTCGAACGCCCACGCCAGCCCGGTCGCCGTCGTCTCGTGCCCGGCCAGCAGCAGTGTCATCAGCTGGTCGCGGAGGTCGGTGTCGCTCAGACCCTCGCCGTCCTCGAAGCGGGCCAGGATCAGCGAGGAGAGGATGTCGTCGCGCTCGGCGAGGTCGTCGCGCTCCCGGTGCTCGGCGATCTCCGCGAACAGGAGCTCGTCGATCTCCCGCATCCGTTCCTCGAACCTCGCGGGCATGCCCGATCGACCAGCGAGGCGACTCATCAGCAGCACCCGCAGCTGGACCCTGGGCGAGCCGGTCTCGCTGAGGAGGTTGCGGAGCAGGCCCCGCAGGTGGTCGAGGCGCG
>DASXBC010000031.1:0-3569 GCA_036406355.1 Solirubrobacterales bacterium
GACGACCGTCGGGCCCACTCTCTCCGACCTCCGAGAGGAAGGGGTCGACGTCTCGCCGGCCGCAGGAGACTGGCCTCTGGCGGCGCCGGAGCTGCTCGTCCTCGCCGGCAGGATGGGGGACGGTGCGCAGGCGCAGATCCGGGCCGGCGAGCTGACTCCCCAGAGCCGGGGCTCCGCGGCTGTGGTCGAGGTGCTCGACCCGCAGCCCGGAGAGCATGTCCTCGACCTCTGCGCCGGGCCCGGCATCAAGACCGGGCAGATCGCCGAGCGGATCGGGGATCGCGGCGAGGCGATGTCGGTCGAGATCGACCCCGAGCGCGCGGCCGAGGTCGCCGCCCAGGCCCACCGGCTCGGGTTGAGGACGGTGACGGTGATCGAGGCCGATGCCACCGCTGCCGGGATGGCGCCGGGGTTCGACCGGGTGCTCGTCGACGCGCCGTGCTCGGACCTCGGCGCCCTCGCATCGCGCCCCGACGCGCGCTGGCGCAAGACCGAGCGCGGGATCGAGCGCATGGCCGACGTCCAGGGCCGGCTCCTTCTGCGCGCGGCGGAGGCCGTCCGTCCCGGCGGGACGCTCGTCTACTCGACCTGCACGATCTCGCGCCGCGAGAACGAGGCTCGCGTCGGGGCCCTGCTCGAATCCTCCGCGCGAGGCGAGGCGCCGCCGCTCGCGGTCGAGGACCTCGGCTCGCGGGCGCCGGCGCTCGCGTCACCCCACGACCCGCGCTGTCTTCAGATCCGTCCGGACCGCGATCGCACGACCGGTTTCTTCATCTGCCGACTGAGGCGCGATGATTAGGGCGTGAGCGATCCGAATGAGAAGGAGACCCTGCCGCGCCGGGCCGCGTGCCCAGGCTGCGGCGAGCCGTGGCTGCGGCCGACGCAGCTCCCGGGCCGCTTCCGCTGCGTGTACTGTCTGCGCCGCTTCGAGCTGGTCTCGCAGTGCCCGAACTGCGGCGAACACCAGACGATCGCGCGGATGAGCAGCAGCGAGGACATGACCTGTCAGATGTGCGGCGATTCGATGTTGAGGCCGGTCTGAGGGCGCGACGATGAGCGCGCGGATGGCCGGTCTCGTCGGCGAGCGTCGGGTCGCGCCCTCGATCCTCTCGGCCGACTTCTCGAAGCTCGGCTCCCAGCTCGCCGAGGTGCTGGACGCCGGCGCGCGGGTGATCCACTTCGACGTGATGGACGGGCAGTTCGTCCCGCCGATCACGATCGGCCCGCTGGTCGCCTCCTCGATCGCCGACCAGGTCCACGACGCCGGGGGCGCCCTCGACGTCCACATGATGATCGAGGACCCCGACCGGCAGATCGAGGCCTTCGCCGAGGCCGGCGCCGACTCGATCACGTTCCATCTCGAGGCGACCCCGCACGCCAACCGTACCCTCACCGCGATCCGCGAGCTCGGCTGCCTCGCCGGCGTCGCGATCACCCCGAGCACGCCCGCCGACGCGGTCGCCGAGCTGCGCGCCGTCGCCGACATCGTCCTCTGTATGACGGTCAACCCCGGCTGGGGGGGCCAGGAGTTCATTCCGAGCTCCCCGGACAAGGTCGCCCGCCTCAGCGAGGTCGTCGGCGACGCCAGCATCGAGGTCGACGGCGGGATCGACACCGCCACCGCCGGTGCCGTCGCCGACGCCGGCGCCTCGCTCTTCGTCGCCGGCTCCGCAGTCTTCGGCTCCTCGGATCCCGCCGCCGCCTACACCGCAATCACCACCGCAGCCGGCGCCGTTTGAGCCACCGGGCTGGTAGCCCGAACCGACGGCGCATCCATCTCTGACGCTCTGCGCCGTCGGTCGGGCGACTTTTGTCAGCGCTCCCCCATAGGGCGACCGAAGGGAGCCCTGGGCGGAATTTGTCTTCTCTCAGCCTCTCGCAATGAGCGCGCCGATCAGCTCCTGCCACCATGCCCGCTCCGCCGGGTCGGCGCCGCTGCGCTCGGCCCGGCGCTCGCACCAGCGGGCGAGCGCGTGGCGGCCGCCGATCGCGACGACGTCCTCGGTCGTCACCGCGTAGCGGCCGTCGGCGAGGTTGACGAGCGCGCTCGAGCGGTCACGACGACTGCGCAGGATGGTCACGACCGGGACGCCGGAAACGGCGGTCGGCGCGCAGGGGTCGTCGACCTGGGTCGCCGGGCCGACCGTGAAAACCTGCGGCGCGCCCCGTGGCGGCATCAGCGGCGGCGGCGGCTCGCCGATCGGGCCCTCCTGCCAGCGCCGGGTCAGCGCCTCGACCTCCTCGCGCAGCTCCTGGCGGACGAGGATGTGGAGCTCGTCCCCCTCGCGGACCTCGGTCGACCCGCGCGGGGGCAGGGCGTGCCCATCGCGGACGATCACATTGACCAGCGCTTCGCGGGGGAGACCGAGTTCGCGGACCAGATGGCCGCCGGCGGCGGCGCCCGGGCGCAGCCGGTATGCGATCACGTCGCCGCCCATTCCCCGGATCCGGCCCGACTCGAGCAGCCGGCGTGGGATCGCGGGCTCGTCGGTGGTGAGGCCGAGCCGGATCGCCAACGGCTCGAAGGTCGCGCCCTGGATCAGGGTCGAGGTGACGACGACGAAGAAGACGATCGCAAACACCTGCTGGGACTCGCCGACCCCGGCGACCACCGGAAAGGTCGCGAGCCAGATCGGGGTCGCCCCCCGTAGGCCGGCCCAGCCCAGCATCGCCCGCTCGCGAACGTCGAAGGAGGTGAGGATCGTCGCCACGAACGCCGCCAGCGGTCTGGCGACGAGGATCAGGACCGCCGAGAGCGCCAGCGCTTCGAGGGCGACGTCGCCGAGCGCGCTCGGGAAGACCAGCAGCCCGAGCAGGATGAAGAGGCCGATCTGCGCCACCCATCCGACCCCCTCGTGGAAGGCGACGATCGTGCGGCGGGCGGGGATGCGGGCGCCGCCGAGCGCGAGGGCGGTGAGGTAGGTGGCGAGCAGGCCGGACCCATGGGCGACCTCGGCGAGGCCGTAGGCGAGCGCCGCGATCGCGATCGTCGCGACGGGATAGATCCCGTCGGTCGGGAAGCGGACCCGGCTGAGCGCGATCACCGCCGCGCGCCCGAGGGCGACGCCGACGACGATCCCGATGCTGAGTTTCAGCGTCTCGAGACCGACCAGGTCGGCGATTCCGAAGCCCGGTTCCTGGATCCATTCGATGAAGCCGATCACGAGCAGCAGCGCGACCGGGTCGTTCATCCCCGACTCTCCCTCGAGCGACCGCGCCAGGCGCTTCTCCAGCGTCGATCGGCGCAGCACCGCGAAGATCGCCGCCGAGTCGGTCGCGGCGACGGCGGCGCCGACGAGCATCCCTTCGAGGGTGCCGAGGTCGAAGATCCACTTCGCGGCGAGCCCGGTCACCACCGCGGTGACGACGGTGCCGACCGTCGCCAGCGACGCCGCCGTGCCGAGCACCGGCCGGATCTCCGACCAGCCCGAGGTGATTCCTCCCTCGAAGAGGATGAGGATCAGCGCGATCGTTCCCAGGGTCCGCGCCAGTTCGGTGTCGTCGAACTCGATCCCGCCGAGCCCCTCGGAGCCGGCCAGCATCCCGAGCCCGAGGAAGAGCAGCAGGCC
>DASXBC010000032.1:0-15251 GCA_036406355.1 Solirubrobacterales bacterium
GTCCGCAAGCGGGTCGCCGAGGGTGCAGAGCTCCCAGTCGACGACGGCGGCGACCTCGCCGGACGCGGTCAGGATCATGTTGTCGAGGCGGTAGTCGCCGTGGACGATCGTCGCCGGCCCCTGCTCGGGGATCCGCGCCGCGAGCCGCTCGTGGACCGAGTCGATCAGCTCGAGCTCGCGGGTCTTCGACTTCTCCCACTGCCCCTGCCAGCGGTGGAGCTGGCGGGCGACGTAGTCCTCCCTGCGGCCGAGGTCGCCGAGGCCGACGGCGTCGGGGTCGATCGCGTGGATCGCCGCCAGCGTGTCGACCACCCGCTCGCCGATCGCGCGGCGGTCGGACTCCTCGGGGAAGGCGGCGGCGTCGTCGCGGAAGCGGAGGATCGGCCCCTCGACGAACTCCATCACGTAGAACGGGGCTTCGTTGACGCTCTCGTCCTCGCAGATCCCGGCGATCGGCGCGACGGGGACCTCGGTCGGGCCGAGGGCAGAGACGACCTTGTGCTCGCGGGCCATGTCGTGGGCCGAGCCGAGGCGCCTGCCGAGCGGCGGCCGCCGCAGCGCCCAGCGGTGCCCAGCGGAGTCGGTGACGCCAAAGGTCAGGTTCGAGTGGCCACCGGAGATCCGCTCGAAGCTGAGCGGCAGCTCGGCCCCCGCGACGTTCTCCTCGAACCAGGCTTCGACCCCCTCGCGGTCGATCCCCTCGACCTCGGCAGCAGTCCCGGGGCCGCTGCCTGTAGCCTCGTCGCTCATGCTCAACTTTCGCGCTTCACTCCCTGCGCGATGAACCAGAGATAGACGCTTGATCGCTCCGCGCTCACGCTCGCAAGCATATTCCCGACGACGCCTGAGACTGAGTCCGTCGCTGGCAAACCGGCTGACGATCGGCTTCGCAATCGCGTTTGCGGTGCTGACCGGCCTCGCGGTGATCGGGGTCGCCCGATTCATCCAGCAGCGCCAGGACTACGAGAACGCGACCGCCCGCTCCTACCAGCGCGAGATCCAGGCCCGCGACCAACTTGCCCGCGGGATCCGGCCCACGCAGGCGCGGCAGGCGATCGTCGTCCAGCACGAACAGCGCGAAACGCTGAGCAATGAAATCGACGACAAGACCCGCGACACCGCGCTGCTGGTCGGGGTCGGGCTGATCGCCGGGCTGACCGGCGCGGCGCTGCTCTTCAGCGGCCTGATCTCATCGATGCGGAGGCCGCTCGACGATCTGGTCTCTGCCTCGAAACGACTGGCGGCCGGCGACCTCGACGCCCGCGTCAAGGTCGGCGGCCTCTCGGAGACGGCGGCGCTCGGCACCGCGTTCAACAACATGGCCGAGGAGCTCCAGCGCCAGGCCGGGGAACGCGAACAGATCGACCGGATGAAAGACGAGTTCGTTCTGACCACCTCGCACGAGCTCCGCAGCCCGCTGACCGCGGTCCAGGGCTTCGCCGAGTTGCTGATGCTCGAGCGGGAAAAGCTGACCCCGAAGCAGGCCGAGACGGTCGAGGTCATCCTCGACAACAGCCGCCACCTGGTCCGCCTCCTCAACGACCTGCTCGACCTCGCCCGCAGCAACGCCGGGCGGCTGACGATCAAACCGGTCCTGGTCGAGCCCTCGCAGCTGGTCGAGGAAGCGGTGCGGACGATGCGCGGCCAGATCGAGAGCAAACACCAGACGCTCTCCGAGCAGATCGAGCACGACCTGCCCTGCGTCAACGCCGATGCCGACCGCATTCGCCAGGTGCTCGTCAACCTGCTGACCAACGCGAACGAGTACTGCCCGGAGGGGGCGGGCATCGAGGTCGGGGCGAGAAGGGTCAACGGCCAGGTGGAGATCGCCGTGATCGACAACGGGCCGGGGATTCAGACCGAGCAGTTGGACCACATCTTCGAGCGCTTCACCCGCGGTGAAGCGGGGCTGACCCAGAGGGTCGGCGGGACCGGGCTCGGCCTCGCGATCTCGAAATCCCTGGTCGAGCTGCACGGAGGGCAGATCTGGGTCGAGTCGAGCCCCGGCGCCGGCGCGACGTTCCGCATGCGACTGCCCGCCGCGCCGGCGCGGGACCGCGCGGGCATGAGCTGGACAGGAGCCTGAGATGGCGAGGGTTCTGGTCGCCGACGACTCCGAGACGATCCTGCTTCTGATGCGGACCAGGCTCGAGATGGAGGGCCACGAGGTCGCGACGGCGGCCAACGGCCAGGAGGTCGTCGACACGATCCAACACTCGCAGGGGTGGACCGAGGTGATGCTGCTGGACGCGATGATGCCCGGCAAGTCGGGGATCGACGCGCTGCGCGAGCTGCGGGCCGCCGGGGTGCTGACCCCGGCGCTGATCGTCAGCGCCCATCAGGGCGAGATGGACGCGGCCTCGCAGGCCGGCCTCGCGATCGACGGCTTCGTCACCAAGCCGATTGACTTCGAGGAACTCTTCGCCCGGATCGCCGAGCTGACCGGCGACGGCTAGGCCCGCGCCAGCTCGAGACGCAGCTCCTTGCCCTTGAGCTTGGTCCCGTCGAGGAACTCGACCGCCCTCTCGGCCTGGTCGGGATCGACCTCGACGAACGAGAAGCGGTGCAGGACGCGGACCTCGTGGACGGCGTCCTCGGGGACGACGGCGCCCTCGCGCAGCGCCCAGCGCAGGTCCTCCTCGGTGATCCCGCTGCGCTCGCCGCGGTTGACGAACAGCTTGACGCTCTTGCCGCCGTCCTCCTTCGCGCCGTCCTCCTTCTTCTCCGGCGCCGGCGGACGCTCGCGGCGCCGGGGCCGCGGCGCGTGCTCGAGCCGCTCCTCCGGCGTCTCCCACTCGCCGATCGAGGTCTTGACGTCGCGCTCGATCCGGTCGATCTCATCGCGCTGGTCGGGTGTGACCAGGGTGATCGCCCGGCCGGTCCGCCCGACCCGGCCGGTCCGCCCGATCCGGTGGACGTAGACCTCGGAGGACGCCGGGACGTCGTAGTTGATGACATGGGTGACGTGCTCGATGTCGAGGCCGCGGGCGGCGATGTCGGTTGCCACCAGCAGCTTCACACGGTGGTCCTTGAAGGCGATCATCACTCCGTCGCGCGATCCCTGGCTCATGTCGCCGTGGAGCGCTTTGACGTCGAGCCCGCGGTCCTTGAGGGTCTTCTCGAGGCGGGCGGCGCCGATTTTCGTACGGCAGAAGATGATCGCCTGCTCCGGCTCCTCGGTCTTCAGCAGCTCGACCAGGCGCTCCGCCTTCTGGCGCTGGGGGACCTCGACGAAGGCCTGCTGGATCGCGTCGACCGTGAGTTTCTTCGGCGTGATCCGGATCGTCGTCGGGTCGTACATGTAGCCCTCCGCGAGCCGCTGGATCGGCGGCGGCATCGTCGCCGAGAAGAGCGCCGTCTGGCGCCCGCTCGGGCACATCCGCAGGATCTTCTCGACGTCCTCGATGAAGCCGAGGTCCAGCATCTCGTCGGCCTCGTCGAGGACGATGTAGCGGGCCGCGGTGAGGACCAGCGACCGCCGCGACATCAGGTCCATCATCCGGCCGACGGTGGCGACGACGACCTGGCCGCCGGCTCGGAGCTGAGCCTGCTGGGACCGGATCGGGGCGCCGCCGAAAACGGCGACGATGTCGACGTCGAGGTGCTCGGCGTACGAACGCAGCGCCTGGGTGACCTGGATGCAGAGCTCGCGGGTCGGGGTGAGGACGACCCCCTGGACCTCGTCGCTGGACGGATCGAGGTACTGAAGCAGGGGAAGGCCGAAGGCCGCGGTCTTGCCGGTCCCGGTCTGGGCCTGGCCGATCACGTCGTGGCCGGCGAGCAGCTCCGGGATCGCCTGCTCCTGGATCGGCGTCGGCTCCTCGAAGCCGAGCTCGTCGAGGGCCTGCTGGATCTCGGGCGCGAGTCCGAGGTCGCGGAACGCCGTCACCAAGCCGCCCCCGGACGCGGGAGCGAATGCCTGTCCATCTCTGTCTCTTCAGGCATTCGCGAGAGCAGAGGAGGCGGCGCCTGAATTCGGCGAGAGCAGAGCACGCTGGCGGAAAATCATGAGGAAGGGTCCAGCAGCAGCTTGCCGGACGTCGTCCGGGAGATCAGGTCTTCGTGCGCGCCGGCGGCCTCGGTGAGCGGGTAGACGCCGCCGATAGTCACCTCGAGCTCACCGCTGCCGACCGCGGCGAGCAGTTCGCCGATCATCTGCGTGGCGAGCTCACGGCGGGCGGCGAGGAGATGGATCAGCCAGAAGCCGATCACCGCCTTCGAGCCGCGCAGCAGCCGCGCGGTCGAGACCTCGCGCTGCTCGCGGGAGGCGATTCCGAAGACGACCATCCGACCCAGCGGACCCACCGCCGCGAGCTCTTCGTCGAAGGCGTCGCCGCCGCTCATGTGGAGAACGGCGTCGACCCGGCTGCCGTCGTTGGCGGCGAGGATCTCGTCCTTGAGGCTGTCCGAGCGCGAATCGACCGTCGCGTCGGCGCCGAGCCGCTCGACGAGCGCGCGCTTCTCCTCACTCGAGGCCAGCCCGATCACACGCGCCCCGGCGCGCTTCGCGAGCTGGACCGAGAGCGACCCGGTTCCGCCCGCCGCGGCCTCGACGACCACCGTCTCCCCCGGCTCGACCCGGGCGCAGATGCGGACCAGGGACATCGCGGTCAGCCCCTGGAGCAACAGCGCCGCGGCCTGGTCGTCGTCGACCTCGTCGGGTATCGGGACGACGAGCGCCTCGGGGACGGCGACCTTCTGGGCGTAGGCGCCACCGCCGAGGAGCGCCGCTACCCGGCGCCCGTCGGGGGTGCGTCCGCTGACCTCGCCGCCGGGGACCATCGGCAGGGTCTGCTCGGCGAGATAGTCGTTGCGGGTCGCGTGGGTGTCGGCGAAGTTGATGCCGGCCCTGGCGATCTCGATGACGACCTCGCCGTCGCCGGCCTCGGGGTCGGGAAGGTCCCGGTACTGGAGGACCTCGGGCCCGCCGAACTCCTCGATCTGGATCGCCTTCATGCCGATCACCTTATTGGGCCGCGACCGCAACAGGCAGGGCGGGTCCCCGATCCCTATTCTCACGGCGTCATGTCGCTGACAGTCGTCGGATCAATCGCGTTCGACTCTGTCCGCACGCCATTCGGCGAGCGGGATCGGATGCTGGGCGGAGCGGCCGTCCATTTCTCGCTGGCGGCGAGCTTCTTCACCGAGGTGCGGCCGGTGGGGCCGGTCGGCGGCGACTTCGGGCCTGGCGAGTTCGCGGTGCTCGAGAGCCGCGGGATCCCGACCGACGACATCGACGTGATCGAGGACGGGGACTCGTTCTTCTGGCGCGGCCACTACGAGTACGACCTCAACGTCGCCCACACCGACGACACCCAGCTCGGCGTGTTCGGCGACTTCGAGCCGAAGCTCTCCGACGCCGCCAGGGCCGCCGACGTCGTCTTCCTCGCCAACATCCAGCCCGACCTCCAGCGTCAGGTCCGGGCCCAGTGCTCCGATCCTCGCTTCAGCGCGCTGGACTCGATGAACCTCTGGATCGAGACGACGAGGGACTCGCTGCTGGCCGCGATCTCCGAGGTCGACTGCGTGATCGTCAACGATGCCGAGGTCCGGCAGCTGACCGGCGAGGCCAACCTCGCCCGCGGCGCCCGCGCGATCATGGCCCAGGGCCCGCGCGCCGTCGTCGCCAAGCAGGGCGAGTACGGCGCCGCGCTGTTCACCGAGGACAGCTTCTTCGCGCTGCCCGGCTACCCGCTCGAGGACGTCCGCGACCCGACCGGCGCCGGCGACAGCTTCGCCGGCGGCTTCCTCGGCTACATCGACAGCCACCCCGGGGCGGCCGACGATGCCTGCCTGCGGCGGGCGATGGGCTACGGCACCGTGCTGGCGTCGTTCAACGTCGAGGAGTTCGGGACCGAGCGGGTGTCGCGGCTCACCCGCGAGGAGATCGAGGCCCGGTTCGAGGAGCTGGTCGCGATGACCAGATTCGACCCGATCACGGTGCCAAGCGAGTAGCGCTGCCTGCGATACTGGATCACAACCAGTCCGGTCCACAGCGCTTAGGAGGGGTGATGGCCACTGAGCAGCAGATCAGCAGTCCAGCCGGCGAGGATGGCGTCGCCACCGACTCCGATTCTCTGACGGTCACCGACAACAGGACCGGGCGGACCTACGAGCTTCCGATCACCGACGGGACGGTGCGGGCGATGGACCTGCGCCAGATCAAAATCGACGAGACCGAATTCGGGATGCTGTCCTATGACCCGGCCTTCACCAACACCGCCTCCTGTCGCTCGGCGATCACCTTCATCGACGGCGAGGCCGGGATTCTCGAACACCGCGGCTACTCGATCGAGCAGCTATGTGAGCGCTCGACCTTCCTCGAGGTCGCCTACCTTCTGATCTTCGGCGAGCTCCCGACCCAGCCGCAGCTCGACCGCTGGGTCTTCGACATCACCCACCACACCTACGTCCACGAGGACCTCAAGCAGCTCTTCGAGGGCTTCCGCTACGACGCCCACCCGATGGGGATGCTGCTGGCCGGGGTCGGCGCGCTCTCGACCTTCTACCCCGACGCGAAGCAGACCAACGACCCCGAAGAGCGCTACATGGCCGCGGTCAGGCTGATCGCCAAGATCCCGACGCTCGCCGCCTTCTCCTACCGCCACAACATGGGCTTCCCCTACGCCTACCCGGACAACGATCTCAACTACTCGCAGAACTTCCTCTCGATGATGTTCAAAAAAACGGAAGCCCAGCACGTCCCCCAGCAGGCGCTCTCGAAGGCGCTCGACGTGCTGTTCATCCTCCACGCCGACCACGAACAGAACTGCTCGACCAACGCGGTTCGCGGAGTCGGCTCATCCGATGTCGACCCCTACTCGGCGGTCGCGGCCGGGGTCGCGGCGCTCTACGGGCCGCTCCACGGCGGCGCCAACGAGGCGGTGCTGAGAATGCTGCGCCGGATCGAGTCGCCGGACAACATCCCCGATTTCCTCGAGCGCGTGAAGGAGCGCGAGGAGAAACTGATGGGCTTCGGCCACCGCGTCTACAAGAACTACGACCCGCGGGCGCGGATCATCCAGCAGCACATGGACGAGGTCTTCGACGCGACCGAGTACAACCCGCTGGTCGAGATCGCGCGCGAGCTCGAGAAGCACGCCCTCGACGACGACTACTTCACCTCGCGCAAGCTCTACCCGAACGTCGACTTCTACTCGGGGATCATCTACGAGGCGCTCGAGATACCGACCAACATGTTCACGGTGATCTTCGCGATCCCGCGCACCGCCGGCTGGGTGGCGCAGTGGATGGAGATGAAAGACGACCCCGAGCAGAAGATCGCGCGGCCGCGCCAGATCTACACCGGCCACCGCGAGCGCAAGTACGTCCCGGCGGCCGACCGCGAGGGGCCCGAAAAAATCATCGGGCCGCCGGCCAAACGGCCGAAACGGCCGCGTAGAGGAGCCTGACTCGAGAGGAGGGTCAGGAAGCATTCCCTGACCCCTGCCCCGGTCGCTTACGCTCCTCCCGTGGCGGCGTGGAAGCTCACAGTTAGGCATGGCTCGGATGTGGAGCATGCCGGGTTTGACGACCTCGATGAGGCGGTGGCGACGATGAGGCGACGGGCGCTCGAGATCAGGGCCGAGGGCTCGGCCGAGCCGGTGTCGGCGCTGAAGGACTTCGGGCCCGGAGACCAGGTCCACGCCCGCCTCCAGCTCGCCGGGCGCGGGCTGCTGCGAAAGCCGGTCGCGGGAATCGACCTCAGGGGCGACGGGAGCTTCGTCCCGTTCCGCGGCGCGGTCGCTCGTGAGGAGCTCGACCCGACCGAGTACGAGACCCCGTTCGACGCCGTCCGCGAGGCCCTGGGGGCACGCCGATGAGCGAGCACGTCGAGGCCGAGGTTCCGAAGGGCAGCTACGCGGCGGGGCGGCGGATCAAGCTCCCGGCCGGGGCCGAAGCGCCCTACACGGTCTTCGTCAACGGGATCGAGCAGCGCGAGGGCGGCGACTACAACGTCCGCGCCGGCGAGATCGTCTTCACCAGGCAGCTGGTCAAGGAGAAGGTCGGGACCGGGCGCTGGCTGGCGATGTACCTGGGTCTGTTCGGGACCTACCGCAAGAACGAGACCGTCGACCTCCAGTTCCACCGCGGCGGCAAGGTCGAGCTCCGCTCCGACCTGCCGATCCAGCCCGACTAGCTGTCGGTCTGGCCCTCCCAGATTCCGAACGGCGAGCCCTGGGGGTCGCTGAGGAACGCGATCTTCCCCTGCGCCATCTCCAGCCGCACGTACGAGCGGCCGCCGAGCTCGCCGGCCCTGTCGGCAGACTCGTCGCGATTCTCGACCGTGAAGTAGGGGATCCAGTGCGGCGGCTCGCCCTGCTGGGCGGCCGTCACACCGCCATTGCCGCGGCCCCCGACCTGGATGACCGTGTAGGCGGGGCCGCCTCCTTCCATCTCCTCGGCCCCCCATCCGAACAGCGCGGTGAGGAACTCGAGCGCCGCGCCCGGATCGGGGCTGTGGAGCTCGTTCCAGGTCAGGCAGCCGGGATCGTTGACGCGGGTGGCGCCGATCGACTCGCCGGGCTGCCAGAGGCAGAGCGCGGCGCCGGTCGGGTCCTGGATCACCGACATCCTCCCGGCCTCCATCACGTCGAAGGGCTGCTCGATGACCGTCGCTCCGAGATCGGCCGCGCGCGCCGTCGAGTCGTCGGCGCTGGCGACCGTCACGTAGCTATTCCAGTGCGGGGGAAATTTGTCGGTCGACGGTGCGATCGCCGCCACGCTCTCGCCGCCTACCCGGCAGATCGAGTAGATCCCGCCGCCCGGGATCTCGTTGTCCTCGTACTCCCAGCCGAGCAGGCCTCCATAGAAGGACCTGGCCGCCTCCGAGTCGCTCGTGGTCAGGTCGACCCAGCTGAACGTTCCCGGCGCGTGCTCTGTCCTCGTCCCCATCAGTTGAAGACGTAGAGGAGGAGGAAGGCGACGACGGCGAAGGCGGCGAGGCCGGCGACCAGCGGCCTGTCCTCGGCGATGATCGCCGCCGTCGAGCGGTCGTCGGCGCGGTCGTAGATCAGGTAGAGGTAGCGGAAGATGCAGTAGAGGACCGGCGGGATCGTCCACATCATCTGGCTGCCGATCAGCGGCGAGTTGGCGGCGTAGATCGAGTAGCTGATGATGGTCCCGGTCGTGACGAGGGCGACCATCTGGTCGAGGAACGGAAGCGAGTAGTGCTCGAGGACCGGACGGCTGCTGGTCCCCTGGTGAAGCTCCGAGACCGCCTCCTGGCGGCGCTTGGTGACGCCGAGGAAGAGGGCGATGAAGCCGGTGCAGAGGATCAGCCATTCGGAGGCGTGGGCGTCGACCGCGCTGGCGCCGGCGGCGACGCGGAGGATGAAGAGCCCGGCGAGGGTCATCACGTCGACGATCACGATCTGCTTCAGGCCGAGGCTGTAGGCGACCTGGGCGATCCCGTAGCCGACCACCATCAGGCCGACTTCCCAGTTGACGGTGGCGAAGGCAAGGGCAATCGCGAAGGCCGCCAGCGCCGGGGAGATCGTCTTCGCGGCGCTCTCGGAGAGCTCGCCCGCGGCGAGCGGCCGGAACCTCTTCTTCGGGTGCTTGCGGTCGAGCTCCACGTCCACCAGGTCGTTGACGAAGTAGCCGGCGCTCGAGATCGCGCAGAAGGAGATGAACGCGAGCGTCGAGAGGAGGACATCGTGCGGCTGGTTGAACTTGCCGGAGAAGAGGAGACCGGCGAAGACGAAGACGTTCTTGACCCACTCCTGCGGCCGCGCCGTCTTGATCGCCGCGCGCAGCGGCGTCCGTGTCGGCACGACCGGCTGGTCGGCCTCGGTTTCGGGCTCCGCGGGTACCGCGATCGTCGGCTGTTCCGAGGTGATTGTTTCCATCGATGGGCGCCACACGGCATGCGCGATGCCGCCCGGCCAAGGGAGATGCGTCGCGACAGGGTATCGCCGCCGGGCGGTCGGCTAGGCCCTAGGGGTCGATCAGCACGCCGGGATTCATGATCGCCGCGGGGTCGAGCTCGGCCTTGGCGGCGCGGAGGGCCGCGGCGAACGGGGCCGGGCGCTGGCGGTCGTACCAGGGCCGGTGGTCGCGCCCCACCGCATGGTGATGGGTGATCGTCCCGCCGCCCTCGATCACCGCCTCGGCCGCGGCCCCCTTGATCTCGGCCCACTGCTCGACCTCGCCGCCGCGAACGGCCGGCGCCATCACCGTGAAGTAGGGGGCGGGACCGTCGGGATAGACGTGGGTGAAGCGGCAGCTGACTCGTGGCTCGCCGGGCGAGACCTCGGCGACCTTCGAGCGGACGGCGTCCATCGTCGCCGCGTGGAACTCCTCGAACCGATCCCAGGTGATCGCCGTCTCGAAGGTTTCCGAAAGGACTCCGCAGGCGACGAAGGTGTCGCGGAGGTAGGGGGCGAGGAGAAAGGCCTGGCGCCAGGCGCCGACCGAGTCCTCGCTGCCGCCGCTCCCGGTTCGGATCTCACCCGGATCGCCGCCATGCTCTTTCGCGATCGAGACCGCGATCTGCATCGGCTCGTCGACCGGGTGGTGGGCGGACTCGAAGCCGAGGATCAGGAGGTTCGAGTCTCCTGAGCCGGCGCCCGTCGTCCCCGCCTCGAGGGCGTCGAGGAGGCGGCAGTTGGATGGGTGGAGCCCGGCCTGGGAGATCTCGCGCACTGCTCGCGCGGCGGCGAGGAACTCGGCGAACTCGACCCCGCAGGAGGCTTTGAACGTGGGTCGCGGTCGGACCCGCACCCAGGCCTCGGCGATCGTCCCGAGGATGCCCTCGGAGCCGATCAGCGCCCGATCGGGCGATGGCCCGGCGCCCGATCCGGGTAGCCGCCTGCTCTCCCAGGTACCGCGCGGGGTGATCGCCCGCACCGACTCGACCAGGTCGTCGATGTGGGTGTAGAGGGTCGCGAAATGGCCGCCGGCCCTGGTCGCGATCCAGCCGCCGAGGGTCGAGTACTCGAACGACTGGGGGAAGTGGCGCAGGGTGAAGCCGTGCTCGCGGAGCTGGTCCTCCAGCCTCGGGCCGGTCGCGCCGGCCTGGATCCGCGCCGCCAGCGACTCGGGATCGATCTCGAGGACCCGGTCGAGGCGGCGGAGGTCGAGGCTGACGAAGGGCCGGTCCCCGAGCCTACCCTCGACCCCGCCGACGACGCTGGTGCCGCCGCCGAACGGGATCACCGCTGCGCCCTCGGCCTCGCACCAGCTCATCACCACCTCGATCTCGGACTCGTCGCGGGGGCGGGCGACGAGGTCGGGCGGATTGTCGAACTCGCCGCGGAAGCCGCGCACGAGGTCGGCGTAGGACTTGCCGAGCGCGTGCGAGACCCGCTCGTACTTGTCGTGGCTGTAGAGGTCCCCGAACCCGCTCGGCGCCTTCAGCCGCGGCGCCCGGATCTCGACCTGATTGAGCGGCACCGGCTCGGAGACCTCGCCGCCGAGCCCGAGGCGGTCCCGTATCCCCGCGGCCGCCTCCTCGAGCTGCGTCCTCGACGGCGCCTGGTCCTCGTACCCCCAGCCCCAGTGCTTGAGCCTGCGTGCCATCAGCTTCGCTCACGAGAGAGGGTGGGGACTCCCTCTGACAGGCGGATACTCAAAGCACCGGTCTGATTAGACCGGCGCTTGTCCGGCGGAGGGAGTCCCCACCCTCTACCAATGAACCCCTTTCATCAGGTGGGCGAAGGCGATGGCCTCGGTCGTCGGCGCTTTGTCCGGCGCCTGCTCGCCCTTGCCCTTTGCGGCCTGAGACTCGGGGAACAGTTTGTATGCGGTGTTGAGGATCCGGTCGCTGAAGGTCGGCGCGACCGCGTAGATCACCTCGCCGAGGGTGCCGAGCCTGGTCGCCACCTTCTTCGGCTGGCCGACGATCGCGCCGGCGATCAACTCCGCCGCCTCCTCGGGGGTGATCGCCGGGAACATGTCGTACATCCGGGTCGGGGCGATCATCGGGGTCCGGACCAGCGGCATGTGGATCGTCGTGATGTGGACCCCGTCGTCGATCACCTCGGAGGCGATCACCCGGCCGAACGCGTCGAGGGCCGCCTTCGAGGCGACATAGGCCGAGAAGCGCGGCGGGTTGGTCTGGGTCCCGATCGAGCTGATGTCGATGATGTGGCCGGTCTTGTGGGCGCGCATCGAGGGCAGCAGGGCGAGGATCAGCCGCACGGCGCCGAAGTAGTTGACCTGCATCGTCCGCTCGTAGTCGTGGAAGCGGTCGTAGGAGAGTCCGACCGAGCGGCGGATCGAGCGTCCCGCGTTGTTGATCAGGACGTCGACCCGGCCGTGGTAGGTGAGGACCTCCTCGGCCATCCGCGCGACGTCCTCGACGTCGGACATGTCGCACTGGTGGATGTGGGCGACCCCACCGGCGGCCTCGATCTCCTCCTTGGTCTCCTCGAGCTTGTCCATCGAGCGGGCGACGAGCAGCACCGTGCCGCCGGCGTCGGCGACCTTGACCGCGGTCGCCTTGCCGATGCCCGAGGAGGCGCCGGTGATCAGCACGACCTTGCCGCGGACGGCCGCCGCCAGCGGCCGGTCCCGAAACAGGTCGGGGTCGAGGTTTCGCTCCCAGTAGTCCCAGAGCCTGTCGGCATAGGACTCGAGCGGTGGCACCTCGATCCCCGACCCGGCGAGCGCCGCCTGGGCGTTGGTCGAGTCGAAATGGGTCGGGTAGTCGAGGTAGTTGAGAATGCCGGGCGGGATGCCGAGCTCACTGAGGGCGCGGCTGCCGACCCGTTTCGCCGGCGGGAACAGCCTCAGCCCGGTCTTGACCACGCTCGTCGCCGGGTCGGTGACGTTGGCGTCGAGCCGGTATGCAGCCCGGGGAGCGTCGGCGACCTTCGCGAACAGGTTGACCAGCTGCCCCGCGGTCTTCGGCCTGGGGTCGGTGAGGGAGAACGCCTGCCGGTCGAGGCCGGGCTGGTGGGCGATGTGGTCGATCGCGGCGGCGACGTAGTCGACGGGGACGATGTTGATCTCGCCGCCCTCGACCCCCACCGCCGGCAGCCAGGAGGGGAGGACGCGCCGGGCCCGCTGAAGGAGCTTGAAGAAGTAGTAAGGGCCGTCGACCTTGTCGATCGCGCCGCTGCGGGAGTCGCCGACGACGATCCCGGGTCGGTAGACGCGCCAGGGACGGGTGCACTCTTCGCGGACGACCCGCTCGGACTCGTGCTTGGTGCGGAAGTAGGGATGGACGTCGAGCCTTTCGGCCTCCTCGAACATGTCCTCGCGCCACTCGCCGCGGTAAAGGCCGGCGGCGGCGATCGAGCTGACCTGGTGGAAGCAGCCGGCCTCGATCGCGGTCGCGAGCTCGACCGCGTGCCGCGTCCCCTCGACGTTGGCGACCTCCTGCGCTTCGGCGCCCGCCGTCATGTCGTAGATCGCGGCCAGGTGGAAGAAGTGGTCGACGTCGCCTCGCAGCGTCACCAGGTCCTCCTCGGAGACCCCGAGGCCGGGCTGGGAGAGGTCGCCGGCGACGGGGACGATCCGCGCCCCGTCGGCGCCCCACGACGTCCGCAGCTCCTCGAGCCTGCCCCGCGAGCCCGACCGCACGAGGGCGTAGATCGTGCCGTCGCGCTGGAGCAGCCGCTCGACGAGATTGCGGCCGATGAAGCCGGTCACCCCGGTGACGAAGTAATTCATTTCAGCCTTCCTGCCTTGGGTCGGCGCTCATCGCTGTTTCATACACTCAAAGCAAGGATGGCGCAAACGGCCGCTGTGCAGATTCAGATGCCCGAAATGGGCGAGTCGGTGACCGAGGGCATCGTCCTCGAGTGGCACGTCGCCGAGGGCGATTTCGTCAACGAGGGCGACACCGTCGTCGAGGTCTCGACCGACAAGGTCGACGCCGAGGTGCCGGCCCCGGCGGCCGGCGTCATCACCAAGCTGCTCGTGCAGGTCGACGATGAGGTTCCGGTCGGGGCGCCGTTGGCCGAGATGGAGCCTGGCGATGACTCCTCCGCCGGATCGGGCGCACAGCCCACGGGTCCTGTCGCGGAGGGGGAGGGGCCCTCGGACGCCCCAGAGGCGTCCTCGACCCCCCCGTCCCCCACGCCACCCGCGGGAGATGCGGCTGAAACAGCGACCGGCACCGGTCGCCAAGCTGGCGACGGGGCGAATGGCGCCGACGTCAGGGCCACGCCGCTCGCCCGCCGAATTGCGGCCGAAAACGGCGTCGACCTCGGGGCGGTGATTGGGAGTGGGCCCGGGGCGAAGGTGACGAAGGAGGACGTGCTCGGAGCGGCCAACGGTGGGGACGGGGCCGCTCCGGCGGCTGCGGCCGGGGAGGCGAGGCCGCTGCGGGGGCCGGCGGCGATGCTCGCGCAGGCGATGAACGAGAGCCGCGAGGTGCCGACGGCCACATCGTTCCGGACGATCTCGGTCGACACCCTCGACGCCAAGCGCAGGTCCCTGAACGCGATCCTCAACGAGCGCGGGATGAAGGTCTCCTTCACCCACCTGATCGCCTGGGCGATCGTCCAGGCGGCAAAGGAGTGGCCGGTGATGACCCGGGTCTTCGAGATGCGCGACGGCAAGCCGTTCGCGATCGAGGGCGGGCCGATCAACCTCGGCATCGCGGTCGACATCGAGCGCAAGGACGGGTCCCGCAGCCTGATGGTGCCCGCCATCAAGGGCTCCGAGGGGCTCGACTTCGCCGCCTTCCACTCCTACTACGAGGAACTGATCAAGAAGACGCGCGAGAGCAAGCTCACCGCCGACGACTTCCAGGGGACGAACCTCTCGCTGACCAACCCGGGCGGGATCGGGACGATCTCCTCGGTACCGCGCCTGCTGAGCGGGCAGAGCGCGATCATCGCCACCGGCTCGATCGCCTACCCGCCCGAGTGGGCGCACGCGGGGCCCGACCGGATCAAGCAGCTCGGGGTCTCGAAGGTGATGACGATGACCTCGACCTACGACCACCGGGTCATCCAGGGGGCGGAGTCGGGCTCGTTCCTGCGTCGGATAGAGCAGCTGCTGCAGGGCGAGGACGGGTTCTACGAGTCGGTCGCCACCGACCTCGGGATCGACCCCGGCCCGGTCACGGCCGCCCACCCGGCGGCCGCCTCGGCGCCACCGCTGGGAGCGCCGCCGCCGGCTGCGACGCCGACCCAGCCCGACGAGGAGCTGCTGCAGGCGGTCCAGGCCGCGACCTCGCTGCTGAAGGCCTACCGGACCCACGGCCACCTCGCCGCCCGCCTCGATCCGCTCGGCCGCGAGCCGAAAGGCGACCCGGCGATCCAGCCCGAGAACCTCAACCTGACACCGGAGCT
>DASXBC010000033.1:0-1605 GCA_036406355.1 Solirubrobacterales bacterium
CGCACCGCGGCGACGAGCTCGGCGATGTTCTCGGCCTCGTTGTAGGTGGGGAGGACCAGCCAGGCGGGCCCTCTATGGACTGGGGAGACGGGCATCGGCGGCGATGCTAGCCGCGCAGGGCATAAGAGCGGCTAAAGCATCGGGCTGTCGGTGTCTGCCGGTTAAGTTGAGGGCATGACCAATGCCGAGATCGCCGCTGCCCTCGAGGAGCTGGGCGTCCTCTACGAGCTCGACGGGGCCGTCAAATATCGCGTGCTCGCCTACGGCACCGCCGCCGCGGCGATCCGCGAGAGCCCGGTCTCGGTCGCCGATCTCGCGGCCGCCGGCCGCGCCACCCAGATCCCCGGGGTCGGCAAGACGTTGGCGGAAAAGATCGACGCCCTGCTGGAGACCGGCGAGATCCCGGCGGCGGCGAAGCTGAAGGCGAAGTTCCCACCGACCCTGATCGCAGTCACCCGCGTACCCGGCCTCGGAGCGAAAACGGCCCGGCGCCTCTATGACGAGCTCGGGATCACGACGCTGGAGGAGCTCAAGGAGGCGGCCGAGGACCAGCGGATCCGCGACGTCCGCGGGCTCGGCGCCAAGGTCGAGGAAAACGTCCTCGCGGCGATGGAGCGGCTCGGCGAGCCCGGCGAGGGACCTGGCCGGATCCTTCTCTCCGCGGTCCGACCGATCGCCGAGGAGCTGGTGACCGCGCTCCGCGAACACCCGGCCGCGAATGAGGTCGAGGTGGCGGGCTCGGCGCGGCGCTGGGCCGAGACCTGCAAGGACATCGACCTGATCGCGACCGCGAAGGAGCCGGCGGCGCTGGCCGAGCACCTCGCCGGCCATGCCCTGATCGCCGCGGCGGGGACACCGGGGCCGAACGGGGTTCGGGCCCAGACCCACAACGGGATCTCGGTCGACCTGCGGATCGTCCCTCCGGAGGCCTTCGGCAACCTGCTCCAGCACTTCACCGGCTCCGCCGCCCACAACGTCCAGCTCCGCGAAGAGGCTGTGGGGAGGGGGCTCTCGGTCTCCGAGCACGGGATCACCGACACCGAGACCGCGAAGACCGAGCTCTGCGAGACCGAGGTGGCCGTCTACGAGCGCCTCGGCTACTCCTACATCGTCCCCGAGCTGCGCGAGGGAAGGGGGGAGCTCAGGGCGGCCCGCGAGGGGACGTTGCCGGAGCTCGTCACGGTCGACGACATCCGCGGCGACCTCCACTGCCACACGACGCTCTCCGACGGCCGCAACACGCTCGGGGAGATGGCCGCCGCCGGCCGCGACCGCGGTTACGCCTACATGGCGATCACCGACCACTCCGCCAGCCATGGCTTCGGCGATCACGTCACCGCCGAGAGGCTCTGGGAGCGGATCGAGGAGGTCCGGGCCTGGAACGAGGGCAAACGCGGTTTCCGGCTGCTGGCCGGGTCCGAGATCAACATCGGCCTCGACGGCTCGCTCGACTACCCCGACGACCTCGTCGCCGCCCTCGACTGGGTGGTCGCCAGCGTCCACACCTCGTTCTCGATCTCCGAGAGGGAGATGACCGAGCGCGTCCTCGGCGCGATAGAGAACCCGAACGTCGACTGCATCGGCCATCTGACCGGGCGCCTGATC
>DASXBC010000034.1:0-5678 GCA_036406355.1 Solirubrobacterales bacterium
AGGCGCGGCCGGCGAGCGGCCCGGCGAGGATGATCGGGACGGTTGCGGGGATCAGGGCGATGCCGGCCGTGAGGGGCGAGACCCCGACCACGAGCAGGAGGAAGAACGGGGTCAGAAACCCGAGGCCGAGCTCGATCATCCCGGCCAGGAACTGGCTGACGTTCGAGGCGAGGAAGTTGATATGGCGGAAGAGGCCGAACTCGAGCATCGGGTTCGCCGCCCGCACCTCGATCAACACGAAGACGGCACCCGCCACCGCGGCGAAGCCGAGCGGCACGAGGACGCCGGCGTCGCCCCAGCCTTCGGTCGGGACCTGGCCGAGGCCGTAGACGAGCAACGCGGCGGCGGCGCCGAAGGTGAGCACCCCCGGAAGATCGATGTCGCGCGATGCGTTCGGGTTCGGGGCGAGCTCCGGGGTCGCCCGCAGGGTGAGGAGGACCGCGATCACGTCGAGCGGGACGTTGATGAGGAAGACGAGGCGCCAATCGATCGCCGTCAGCGCCCCGCCGAGGACCGGCCCGAGAGCGGCGAAGAAGGCGGAGGCGCCGGCCAGCAGGCCCAGGGCCGAGCCGCGGCGCTCCTTCGGGAACACGGCGCTGACGATTGCCAGCGCCGTCGGCATCATCAGCGCCGCTCCGCAGCCCTGCACCGCTCGGGCGGCTATCGCCCAGGGGAAGTCCTGCGCGAATCCGACCAGCATCGTCGCCGCGCCAAAGATCACGGCGCCGGCCACGAAGACGCGCCGCAGGCCGAGCAGGTCCCCGAGCCGCCCGCCGAAGATCATCAGCCCGGCCAGCGGAAGGATGTTGGCGGTCATCAACCACTGGCCCTGCTCGGGGTCGGCACCGAGGTCCTTGATCACGTCAGGGCTCGCGAGCGGCACCGCGGTCTGATCGACGAGGATCATGCTGGCCGACAGCGTCATCGCCGCCAGCGTGATCTGCATGTTCCGCTGCGACGTCAACGAAACTCGAACGGCAGCTCGGCGGCGACCTCGGCCAGGCGCGGGGCCGAGGTGTCGCGCTCGGAGAGGAGCGGGTCCTCGACGCCCCACTCGACGCCGATGTCCGGGTCGTCCCAGGCGATGCCCGACTCGGTCGCCGGGTCGTAGAGGCTCGAGAGCAGATAGGTGACGTCGGCGATCTCGCTCAGCACCGCGAAGCCGTGGCCGAACCCGACCGGGACGAAGAGCTGGTGGTGGCTCTCGTCGTCGAGGATGTGGCCCTCCCACTGCCCAAAGGTCGGCGAGCCTCGGCGGAGGTCGACGGCGACGTCGAGGATCGCGCCGCGGGGGCAGCGGATGAGCTTCGCCTGGCCCGGCTCGGTCTGGAAGTGGAGGCCGCGAAGGGTGCCCTTCGCCGAGCGCGAGTGGTTGTGCTGAACGAACTCGACCTCGACGCCGAGCTCGGTCCAGGCGTCCCGCCGGTAGGTCTCGACCATGAAGCCGCGCTCGTCCCCGTGGACCTCCGGCTCGAGCAGCACGACCCCCTCGAGCTGCGTCGGGAGCCGCTCAGGGGACATCAGCCCAGCGCCCTGCCGTACTGCTTCTCGTAGTAGGCGCGGTACTCGCCGGAGCGGATCGGGCCCCACCACTCCTCGTTGTCGCGGTACCAGGCGACGGTCCGCTCGATGCCCTCGTCGAAATGGACCTGCGCCTCCCAGCCGAGCTCGTCGCGCAGCTTGTCGGAGGCGAGCGAGTAGCGACGGTCGTGGCCGGGGCGGTCGGTGACGTGTTCGATCAGCGACTCATCGGCGCCGGTCAGCTCGATGACTCGGCGGACGACCTCGATGTTCTCGCACTCGTCGGGGCCGCCGACGTTGTAGGCCTCGCCGGGGCGGCCCCCCATCAGCACCGCGTGGATCCCGCGGCAGAAGTCCTCGACGTAGAGCCAGTTGCGGATCTGACGCCCATCCCCGTACACCGGCAAGGGGTCACGGTGCAGCGCATTCAGGGTGATCAGGGGGATCAGCTTCTCCGGATATTGGCGCGGCCCGTAGTTGTTCGAGCCGCGGACGATCGAGGCCTCGATCCCGTAGGTGTGGACGTGGGCGGAGACCAGCAGGTCACCTGCCGCCTTCGTCGCCGAGTAGGGCGAGGAGGGATCGAGCGGCGAGGTCTCGGTGAAGGATCCGGACTCGATCGACCCGTAGACCTCGTCGGTCGAGACCTGCAGGTAGCGGCCGATACCGAGCTCGCGGGCGGCGTCGAGCAGGGTCCCGGTCCCGATCACGTGCGTCCGCGCGAACGCGTCCTGGTCGTCGATCGAGCGATCGACGTGGGACTCGGCGGCGAAGTTGACGACCGCGTCGCAGCCCTCCATCGCCTCGCGGACGGCGCTCGGGTCCTCGATCGCGCCGACCAGAAGGTCGGTGCCATCGGGAAGGTTCTCGCGCCGCCCCGCGTAGGTGAGCTTGTCGAGCACCCGGACCTCGTGCTCCTCGCCGACCAGCCGCACGTAGGTCGAGCCGATGAAGCCCGCCGCTCCGGTCACGAGAATCCTCATGCCGCCTCCCTTCCCGCGCCGCGCTGGGCGATGTAGCCGGCGAGCCCGTCCTGCCAGGACGGCAGCCGGATTGCGTGCTGGCGCTGGCTGACGAGCGCCGAGAAGGAGGGCCGCGGCGCCGGCCGGCCGAGCATCTCGGTGGTCGCCGACATCACCTTGCACTCGATCTTGGCCTGCTCGAAGATCTCACGAGCGAACTCGTACCAGGAGCAGGAGCCCTCCGCGGCCATGTGGTGGATGCCGAACTCGACGCCCTCGATCAGCCGGACCACGCCGTAGGCGAGGTGCCAGGTGTAGGTCGGGGACCCGACCTGGTCGCGGACGACGAGAACCTCGCCGTGGTCGGCGGCGAGGCGCAGCATCGTCTCGACGAAGTTGGGGCCGCCGACGCCGAACAGCCAGGAGGAGCGGACGACGAAGTGGCGTTTGTTGGCGGCGGTCGTCGCGTCCTCGCCCGCCAGCTTGGTCCGGCCGTAGGCGGACAGCGGCGCCGCCTGGTCGGTCTCGACGTACGGCTCGCCCTTGGCGCCGTCGAAGACGTAGTCGCTGGAGACGTAGACGACGCTGGCGCCGTGGACGGCGGCGGCTGCGGCGACGTTTCCCGCCCCGTCGCGGTTGACCGCCATCGCCGCCTCCTCCGCGTCCTCGGCTCCGTCGACGTCGGTCCAGGCGGCGCAGTTGATGACGACGTCGGGCCGCTCGAGGTCGAACTTCTTCTCCAACGCGGCGGTGTCGGTGACGTCGAGCTCGGCGCGGCCGAAGCCGACGACGTCATGGCCGGCGTTGCCGGCGGCCAGCACGACGTCGCCGCCGAGCATCCCGGCGGCGCCTGTCACCACGACCTTCATCCCTCCGCCGCCATCAGATCAGCTTGATCTCGCAGTTGTCGCCGACCAGGAGGCGAAGCGTCTTCGGCATCCCCTCGCTGCGCGTCAGTTTCACGTTGCGGCCCAGCAGGCTCGCCTCCATCCGCGTTCCGAGGTCCTCGACGACCGCTCCGGCGAGAACGATCGAGTGCTCGACCTCGGAGCGGCGGATATGGACATCGGAGCCGATCGAGGTGTAGGGGCCGATGTAGGCGTCCTCGATGTCGGCGCCGGCGCCGATCACCGCCGGGCCGCGCACGACCGAGCGGCGGAGCCTCGCTCCCTCGCTGAGGACGACCCGTCCCTCGACCCGCGACTCATCGTCGATCTCGCCCTCGATGCTGCCCTCGATCTCCTCGAGGACGAGGCGATTGGCCTCGAGCATGTCGGCGAGCTGGCCGGTGTCCTTCCACCAGCCGGTGACGACCTCGGAGCGGACCGGGCTACCGTCGTCGATCAGGCCCTGGATCGCCTCGGTGATCTCGAGCTCGCCCCGCCATGAGGGCTCGAGCGCTTCGGCGGCGGCGAAGATCGCCGGCGAGAACAGGTAGACGCCGACCAGGGCCAGATTCGAGGGCGGGTCCTTCGGCTTCTCGACCAGCCGCACCACCCGCTCGCCGTCGAGCTCGGCGACCCCGTAGGACTGCGGGTCGGAGACGGGGGTGAGGAGGATCAGCGCGTCCGGCTCCTCGCTGCGGAAGGTGTCGACCAGGCCGCCGAGGCCGTCGGCGAGGAGGTTGTCGCCGAGGTACATCACGAACGGCGAGTCGCCGAGGAACTCGCGGGCGGTCAGCACCGCGTGGGCGAGCCCGGCGGGCTTGTCCTGAAGGATGTAGGTGATCCGGGCGCCGAAGCGCGAGCCGTCGCCGGCGGCCTCCTGGATCTCGCCCCCCGTCTCGGGGGCGATGATGATCCCGATCTCCTCGATCCCGGCCTCGACCAGGGCCTCGATTCCGTAGAAGAGCACGGGTTTGTTGGCGACCGGCACGAGCTGCTTCGCCGAGGTATGCGTGATCGGCCGCAGCCGGGTGCCCGCGCCGCCCGAGAGGATCAATCCCTTTAGCTCTTTACTCACAGTGTTCGCGCTTCGCTCCCTGCGCGGAGACCCAGAGATGGACGCTTGCTCGCTCCGCGCTCACGTCGCGGGAGGCTATCGTCGGGTCGCGAATGACGGGCGGCGCCACACCCATCGACGTCGCGGTCGTCAACTGGAACACAGCCGGGGCCGCCCTCGACGCCGCCCGCGCCTTCCTCGCGTCGGCGGGAGTCGAGCCGACGGTGACGATCGTCGACAACGACTCGGACGAGACCGACCGGCGGACGCTCGAAGAGGGGCTGCCGGCCGGCGTCGGTCTCGACCTTGTGGACTCGAACCTCGGCTACGGAAGGGCCGCGAACCGGGCGCTGTCCGGCGGCGGGGGGGAGTTGGTCTGCGTCAGCAACGCCGACGTCCGCCCCGACCCGAGGGCGCTCGCCGAGCTGGCGGCCGTCGCCGAGGCAAATCCCCGCGCGGGAATGGTCGGACCGGCGCTCGATGGCGACGACGACATCTACCACGCCGAGCTGCCGGGCCCGGTCGCGCTGCTCGGCCAGGTCCTCGCCGGCTCCTTCATGCGCAGGCCGGTCCCGAGCCCGGCGCCGGGAGAGGTCCGCGAGGTCGGCCAGCCCTCGGGCGCCTGCTTCCTTATGCGGCGAGAGACCTGGGAGCGGGTCGGCGGCTTCGACCACGACTTCTTCCTCTGGTACGAGGACGTCGACCTCGCCAAGCGCCTCCAGGAGGCCGGCTACCGCAACCTCCTGGTCGGCTCGGCCCGTGTCGGCCACGAGGCGGCCCGTTCCTTCAGCCAGCTCGACCGGCGCACGATGCAGTCGATCAGGCGGCCCTCGCTGCGACGCTACATCGAGAAGCACCACCGGCGGCTCGCCCCGTTCGCGGCGCCGCTGTTCAGGATCACCGGCGATGGCTGATCTGCGACCGGTGGTCTACATCCCGAGCCTCAACGCCGAGGCGATGCTGCCACGCACCCTCGAGAGCCTGCGCAGCCAGACCAGGCCGGTCGACGTCGTCCTCGTCGACAACGGCTCGACGGACAACTCTGTCGGGATTGCCCGGGAGCGGTTCGGGGAGGTCGAGGTGCTGGAGCTCGGGCGGAACCTCGGCTTCGGCCCGGCGATCAATCACGCCGCGCGAGAGCGGCCCGCCGATCCGATGATCCTGCTCAACAACGACATCGAGTGCGAGCCGGAGCTGATCGCGGCGATGCTCGAGGCGCACGCGGGCGGCGCCGAGTCGGTCGCCGGCGTCCTC
>DASXBC010000035.1:0-2238 GCA_036406355.1 Solirubrobacterales bacterium
GCATGCAGTCCAGGCACTGGGCCACGGCTTCCTGGACCTCGTCGACGCCTTCGGTCGGGATGCCGGTCTCGTGGTCGACGCGGCGGATCGCGTCGTAGTGGATCTGGATCTCGAGGTTCTGCGACCAGCAGCGGTAGCAGCGCAGCCAGGCCGAGCGGTCGCCGTTCAGCTCGCTCATCATCGACCCATTGTCGCGCCCCGGCTGCGTCGGCGCCAGGTGCGGGAGCTCAGGCGGCGGCGCCGGCGGCCGCGCGGCGTTGGACGAGCTCGACTATCTCGCCCATGATCCGGTTGATGTCGAAGTCCTTCGGCGTGTAGACGCCGTCGACACCGGCCTCGCGCAGGCGCTCGGCGTCGGCCGGCGGGATGATCCCGCCGACGACGACCGGGACGTCGGCGCCCTCGTCGCGGAGCCTCCGCACGACCTCCGGGATCAGCGCGAGGTGGGAGCCGGAGAGGATCGAGAGGCCGACGACGTCGACGTCCTCCTGCAGCGCCGACTCGGCGATCTCCTCGGGGGTCAGGCGGATTCCCTGATAGATCACCTCCATCCCCGCGTCGCGGGCGCGCAGCGCGATCTGCTCGGAGCCATTGGAGTGGCCGTCGAGCCCGGGCTTGCCGACGAGGATCTTGACCCGGTGCCCGAGCTCGTCGGAGACCTCGTCGACCCGCTTGCGGATCTCAACCAGCTGGTCGCGATCGGCGGGCGGCGCGGCGCCGTCGACGCCGGTCGGGGCCCGGTACGCGCCGAAGGTCTCGCGCAGCGCCGCCGCCCACTCGCCGGTGGTGGCGCCCGCCTTCGCCGCCTCGATCGTCGCCGGCATGACGTTCTCGCCATCGGCCGCGGCGACCCGCGCGAGCTCCGCGAGCGCCGCCCGCACGGCGTTCTCGTTGCGCGTGCCCTTCCAGACCTTGAGCGCTTCGATCCGCTCGCGCTCGACCTCGGGGTCGGGGGTGAGGATGCCGCCGTCGGCGCCCGCCGTCAGCGGCGAGTCCTCGGTCTCGGTGAAGCTGTTCTGACCGATCACCCTCTGCTCGCCGGACTCGATCCGAGCCACCCGCTCGCGGTGAGACTCGACCAGGCGGGCCTTCATGTAGGGCACCGCCGCGACGGCGCCGCCGTGCTCCTCGACGACGGCCATCTCGGCCCGCGCGCCCTCGATCAGCTCATCGACCAGACCGTCCATCACCTTCGAGCCGGCGAAGATGTCTGGGTACTCGAGCAGGTCGGTCTCATTCGCCAGGACCTGCTGGATCCGCAGGCTCCACTGCTGATCCCAGGGGCGCGGCAGCCCCAGCGCCTCGTTCCAGGCCGGTAGCTGGATCGCGCGGGCGCGGGCGTCGCGGCTGAGGGTCACGGCGAGGGCCTCGAGCACGATCCGCTGGATGTTGTTCTCGGGCTGGGCCTCGGTCAGGCCGAGGCTGTTGACCTGGACGCCGTAGCGGAAGCGAAGCATCTTCTCGTCGGTGACCCCGTAGCGCTCGCGCCCGATCTCGTTCCAGAGCCGGCCCATCGCGCGCAGCTTGGCGATCTCCTCGATCAGCCTGATCCCGGCGTTGACGAAGAACGAGATGCGACCGAACACCCTCGGGAAGTCGGCCTCGTCGACCTGGCCGCGGGCCCTGACCTCGTCGAGGACGGCGATCCCGGTGGACAGGGCATAGGCGATCTCCTGGACCGGGGTCGCCCCGGCCTCCTGCAGGTGGTAGCTGCAGATGTTGGTCGGGTTCCAGCTCGGGACCTCGTTGACCGTGAACGCCACCATGTCGGCGATCAGCCGCATCGAGGGCTCGGGCGGGAAGGCATAGGTGCCGCGCGAGAGGTACTCCTTGATGATGTCGTTCTGGGTCGTGCCCTTGAGCTTCTGCCGGACGACGCCGTTCTCCTCGGCGACGGTGACGTAGAGGCCGAGCAGCCAGGCGGCGGTCGCGTTGATCGTCATCGAGGTGTTCATCTCGTCGAGCGGGATGCCGTCGAGCAGCTGGTGCATGTCGCCCTTGTTGGCGATCGAGACGCCGACCTTGCCGACCTCGCCGCGGGCGAGGACGTGGTCTGGGTCATAGCCGGTCTGCGTCGGCAGGTCGAAGGCGACGGAGAGGCCGGTCTGGCCCTTGGCGAGGTTCTTGCGGTAGAGCTCGTTGGAGCGCTTCGCGTCGGAGTGGCCGGCGTAGGTGCGCATCACCCAGGGGCGATCGCGCTCGGGAAGGCGGTGGTCGCTCATGCACCTAATGATATTT
>DASXBC010000036.1:0-11828 GCA_036406355.1 Solirubrobacterales bacterium
ATAGCCGTCGCCCTCAGCCCCGAAGGAGAGGATTTCTGATGGGACAGAAGATCCATCCCGGGGGCTTCCGGGTTGGCTACATCCAGGACTGGAAGTCGAACTGGTTCGATGAGAAGGGCTTCGCGGACGTCCTCCAGGAGGACCTCCAGATCCGTGCCCACATCGAGGACAAACTCTCGCACGCCGGCCTTTCGGAGATCACCATCGAGCGCCGCGGCGAGGTCTCGGTCGACATCCACACCGCCCGCCCAGGCATCGTGATCGGCAAGTCGGGCAGCGAAGTCGACGCGCTCCGCAAGGAGCTCCACAAGCTGACCGGCAAACCGGTGAAAGTGAACATCCGCGAGGTGAAGCGCCCCGAGCTCGACGCCAAACTGGTCGCCCAGTCGATCGCCGAGCAGCTTCAGAACCGGGTTGCCTTCAGGCGGGCGATGAAACGGGCCCTGACCTCGGCGATGCGCTCTGGCGCCAAAGGGGTCAAGGTCCAGGTCTCCGGCCGCCTCGGCGGGGCCGAGATGGCGCGGACCGAAGGCTACTCCGACGGCCGGGTACCGCTCCACACGCTGCGGGCGAACATCGACTACGGCTTCTTCGAGGCGCGGACCACCGCCGGCCGGATCGGCGTCAAATGCTGGATCAACAAGGGCGAGGTGATGCCCGAGGGGTTCCGCTCCGACCAGATCCCGACCGACGGCGAGCCGCCGGCCCCCCAGCGCGGCCGTGGGCCCGACCGCGGGGGAGGTGGTCGCTGATGCTGATGCCGAAGCGGGTCAAACACCGCAAACAGATGCGCGGCAGGATGCGCGGCAACACCAAGGGTGGGAGCCATGTCGCCTTCGGCGAGTACGGCCTCAAGGCCCTCGATCGCGGCTGGATCACCAACCGCCAGATCGAGGCCGCGCGCGTCGCGATGACCCGCAAGATCAAACGTGGCGGCAAGGTCTGGATCAACATCTTCCCCGACAAGCCGTACACGAAGAAGCCGGCCGAGACGCGGATGGGCTCGGGCAAGGGCAATCCCGAGGGCTGGGTTGCGGTGGTCAAGCCCGGCAAAGTCATGTTCGAGCTGGCCGGGGTCCCCGAGGACCTTGCCCGCGAGGCGCTGAGGCTGGCGGGCCACAAGCTCCCGGTGCGAACCAGGTTCGTTGGCCGCGAGGGGGCGGAGTCCTGATGAAGGCCTCCGAGGTCCACAACATGAAAGACGACGAGCTCGTGGCGAAACTGATCGACGCCAAGGAGGAGGCGTTCAACCTCCGCTTCAGGCACGCGACCGGCGAGCTCGAGAACACCGCGCGCCTCCCGACCACCCGCCGCGACGTCGCGAAGCTGCTGACGGTCGCCCGGGAGCGCGGGATCGATGTCGAGAAAGAGCTCAGGAAATAGATGGCAGACGAAGAGAACAAAGACGCGGTGGACGAGACGCCTCAGGACGAGACCCCTCAGGACGCGGGTCCTGTCGCCGAGGAGGATTCCTCGTCCTCGCGGGACGACGCTGCGGGCGAGGATTCCTCCTCGACGCCACCCGCGTCAGAGGAGCCTGCGGCTGACGCCCAGGACGACGCGCCCGCGGATGAGCCCGCCGAAGCGCCGGATGAGGAGGAGGCTCCGGCCGCGGCGGCGGAGGCGCCTGCCGAGGAGAATCCTGAGGACGAGCTGCCCTGGAAGGAGCGGCGCAGGCTGGAGAGGTCGAGGCGGCCGCACGAGGCCGGACCCCAGCTCAGCCCCGAGGAGCGGGTGGCGAAACGCGCCGAGGCGCGGACGGCGAAGGCCGAGCTGCGGCGCAAGCAGCGCGCCGCGGCGAGGTCCGAGCGCACCAGCGCCGGCACCGGGACGCCGCGGGCGGACCGCGAGGCCAACGCCGCCAAGGTGCGGCAGGGCATTGTCGTCTCCGACAAGGGGGAGAAATCGATCACCGTCCGGATCGACATCGTCCGCCGCCATCCCACCTACGAGAAGGTCGTGCACAGGTCGCGGACGCTGCACGCGCACGACGAGCGCAACGAGGCCGGCGAGGGCGACACCGTCCGCGTCGTCGAGACGCGCCCGATGTCGAAGACCAAGCGCTGGCGCCTGGTCGAGGTGCTCGAGAAGGCGAAGTGAGGCAGCGATGATCCAGCAGGAGTCGAGATTGAAGGTCGCGGACAACTCGGGCGCGAGGGAGATCCTCTGCATCCGGATCAAGGGCGGGTCCCATCGCCGCTACGCCGGCGTCGGCGACGTGATCACCGCCACCGTCAAACAGGCGAGCCCGCAGGGCGGCGTCCGCAAGGGCGAGGTCGTGCAGGCCGTGATCGTTCGCACCCGCAAGCAGCTCGGCCGCTCCGACGGCACCTACATCTCCTTCGACGAAAACGCGGCTGTCCTGATCGAGCAGGACGGCACCAACCCGCGCGGCACCCGGATCTTCGGCCCGGTCGCCCGCGAGCTCCGCGACAGGAACTTCATGAAAATCGTCTCGCTGGCGCCGGAGGTCCTCTGAGCCATGGGCAAGGCGATGAAGGTCCGAGAGGGCGACGAAGTGGGGATCATCGGCGGCAAGGACGCGGGCAAGACCGGCCGGGTCCTGCGCACCGAACCGAAGCGCAGCTTCGTCTACGTCGAGGGCCTCAACATGGTCAAGCGCCACGAAAAACCGCGCCCCGTCCAGGATGCCCAGAAAGCCGCGAACGTCGGCGGCATCGTCGACAAGGAGGGGCCGATCCACGTCTCCAACGTGATGCTGCTCGACCCCAAAGACAACAAGCCGACCCGGGTGGGGGTGCGCCGCGACAAAGGCGGAAAGAGGGAGCGCTACTCGAGGCGGAGTGGAGCCGCGTTCTGATGGAGGCGACGGCAACACCAACCTCGCAGGCTGCTCCGCCACCGCGCCTGCGCGACCGCTATGACCAGGAGGTGCTCCCGGCGCTGATGAAACGCTTCGGCTACTCCTCGCAGATGGCCGCGCCGCGGCTGACCAAGATCACCCTCAACATGGGAGTCGGCGAGGCGAAGCAGAACGCCAAAATGCTCGAGGCCGCGCAGAGCCAGTTGGCGACGATCGCGGGCCAGCAGCCGAGCATCAGGCGCGCGCGCAAGTCGATCGCCTCGTTCAAAGTCCGCGAGGGCATGCCGGTCGGCGTCTCGGTGACGCTGCGGCGGGCTCGGATGTGGGAGTTCCTCGACCGCCTCTGCTCGATCGCCATCCCCCGCATCCGCGACTTCCGCGGCCTCAACCCGCGCTCGTTCGACGGCCGCGGCAACTACTCGATGGGCGTTCGCGAGCAACTGATCTTCCCGGAAATCGACTACGACTCGATCGACGAGGTCAGGGGGCTTGACGTGACGATCACGACCACCGCCGCGACCGACGTCGAGGCCTTCGAGCTGTTGCTCGGGCTCGGGATGCCGTTCGCCAAAGACGGCCGTCCCGGCGGCGTCGACGAGGAGGCGCTCGCCGCCGAGGAGGAGGAGAAGCGCAAAGAGGAGGCGCGTGCCCGCGCCGAGGCCGAGCGGGCCGCGCTGGAGCAGCTGAAAGAAGAAAACCCCGACGCGTACGCCAAGCCCGAGCCGGAGGCCGAGGAGGCCGAGGGCGGGGAGGGCGACGAGGGCGAGGGCGACGAGGCCCCCGCCGACGAGGAGAGCTCAGAGGATGGCTAAGACCTCCCAGAAGGTGAAGCAGAGCCGCAAGGCCAAGTTCAAGACCCGCGAGTACAACCGCTGCCGCCGCTGCGGACGACCGCGCGCCTACTTCCGCAAGTTCGGCCTCTGCCGGATCTGCCTACGCGAGGCCGCCCACGAGGGCTATGTCCCCGGAATGAAAAAGTCGAGCTGGTAGGAAGATGCTCACCGACCCGATAGGCGACTACCTGACCCGGATTCGCAACGCGCTCGGCTCCGGCCACGACGAGGTCGAGATCCCGGCCTCGCGGCTGAAGGAGGAGATGTCGCGGATCCTCAAGGAGCAGGGCTACATCCGCGACTACTCGCGCGAGCAGGCGCCGGTCGGCGAGGCGATCCGGATCCGCCTCAAGTACACCGAGGACCGCCGCCCGGTGATCGCGGGGATGGAACGTATCTCGCGGCCCGGCCGCAGGCGCTACGTCAATCACAACCAGGTGCCACGGGTCGACGGTGGCACCGGAACCGCGATCATCAGTACCTCGACCGGGGTGATGACCGGTCACGAAGCGAAGCAGAAGGGCGTCGGCGGCGAGGTCGTCGCCTACGTCTGGTGAGCGGCCAACCAGAGATCCCATGAGCAGAATCGGAAGAAAGCCAATCTCCGTACCGGACTCCGTCACGGTCGAGGTCGCCCCTGGCAGCGTTGCCGTCAAGGGCCCAAAGGGCGAGCTCAGCCAGCGGCTCTCGTCCGACATGAAGGTCGAGCAGGCGGACGGAACCGTGACGGTCGAGCGCCCGACCGACCGCGGCGAGCATCGGGCCCTTCACGGCCTGACCAGGAGCCTGATCGCGAACATGGTCGAGGGCGTCACCGAGGGTTTCGAGAAGCGTCTCGAGATCCAGGGCGTCGGCTACCGCGCCTCGCTCAAAGGCAAGAGCCTCGAGATGGCGCTCGGCTTCTCGCACCCGGTGTCGATCGAGCCGCCGGAGGGGATCGAGTTCGAGGTCCCGCAGCCGACCGAGGTGATCGTCCGCGGAATCGACAAGCAGCTGGTCGGCCAGGTCGCCGCCGACATCCGCAAGCGGCGGCCGCCGGAGCCCTACAAGGGCAAGGGGATCCGCTATCGCGACGAGCACGTCGCGCGGAAGGTCGGGAAGAGGGCCTGATGACCGTCGTCACGAAGCGTGAGCACCGCCTGCGCCGGCGCCGCCGCGTCCGCGCCCGGGTCGTCGGCAGTGCCGAACGGCCGCGCCTCTCGGTCTACCGCTCGAACCGCGGCGTCTTCGCGCAGCTGGTCGACGACCGCGCCGGCAACACCCTGGCCGCCGTCAACTGGACCGAGCCGGAACTGCGCAAGCTGTCCGCCGCCGACCAGGCGAAACGGGCCGGAGAACTGCTGGCGGAGCGGGCCAAGGCCGCCGGGATCGATACCTGCGTCTTCGACCGCGGCGGCTACAAGTACCACGGCCGCGTCCGCGCCCTCGCCGAGGGCGCCCGCGAGGGAGGCCTCCGCTTCTGAACCGCTACGGTGGGCGATCGCTATGAAGGGAATGGACACGACAAACGTCGAGACGGTGAGCCCGCGGGGCCTCGATCTCCAGGAGCGCGTGATCGAGATCAACCGCGTCGCCAAGGTCGTCAAGGGCGGCCGCCGCTTCTCGTTCACCGCGCTGGTCGCGGTCGGCGACGAAGAGGGCGTGGTCGGGATCGGCTACGGCAAGGCACGCGAGGTGCCGCTGGCGATCCAGAAGGCGGTCGAGAACGCGCGCAAGAGCCTGATCCGCGTTCCCAAATACGGGCAGACGCTGACCCACAAGATCATCGGCCGCTACGGCGCCGGCCACGTCGTCCTGCGCCCGGCCAGCCCCGGTACCGGCGTGATCGCCGGCGGCGGCGTCCGGGCCGTGCTCGAGCTCGGCGGTGTCCGTGACGTCCTCACCAAGAGCATCGGCACCCAGAATCCGATCAACCTCGTCAAGGCGACGATGGACGGGCTCGTCCGACTCCGCAGGCCGGAGGAGGTCGCCGAGCTGCGGGGGCTGACGGTCGCCCAGGTGCTGGGGGTCAGCTCCAACGTTTCTGAGACTGCCGAGGGATCAACCGACGCGCCCGCGGGTCCTGTCGCGGGGGAGGACCCCTCCTCCTCGCGGGACGACGCTGCGGGGGAGGAGTCACCCCCCGCGCCACCCGCGGAGGCAGAGGCTGAGGCAGCGCCTGAGGCGGAGGCCGTTGAGGCTGAGGCCCCGCCCGCTCGAGGTGGGCCCGCCGCCCCCGGAAGCGAAGCTGAGGAGGCGGCGGCTGATAGCGAAGCCGATAGCCCGAGCGAGGAGCAGTCGCAATCTGACTCCTCTGTGACGAGCGAGGGCGACAAATCGTGACCGCGCTGAAGGTCAAGCAGGTCCGTTCCGCCAACGGCACCAATCCGAGCCAGAAAGCGACGCTGCGGGCGCTCGGGCTGGGGCGGATCGGCAAGGCCGTCGAGCTCGCGGACTCACCGCAGCTGCGGGGCCAGATCCGGGTCGTCTCGCACCTGGTGGAGGTCGACGGTGGCTGAGAAAGGCGGCAGGGACCGGGCGGCCGAGGTCGGCCTCCACAGCCTGAAGCCGAAGCCGGGCTCGCGGCGGCCGCGACGCAGGGTCGGCCGCGGCGAGGGCAGCGGCCTCGGCAAGACCTCCGGCCGCGGCCAGAAGGGCTACGGCTCGCGCTCGGGCTCGAAGAAGAAGGCCGGCTACGAGGGCGGCCAGAACCCGATCCACATGCGGATGAGAAAGCTTCGCGGCCCGCACAAAAAGCAATCGATGCCGTTCGAGAACTTCCGGACCGCGACCCAGCCGGTCAACGTCGGCGACCTCGATGATCGCTTCGACGCCGGTGCCGAGGTAAATCCCGCGACCCTCAAGGAGAAGGGCCTCGCGAAGCGATCCGACCCGGTCAAGATCCTCGCCCGGGGCGAGATCTCGAAGAAACTCGAGGTCCACGCCCACAGGTTCAGCGCCGCCGCCCGCGAGAAGATCGAGTCGGCGGGCGGCTCCTGCCACACTCTGGAGTCCTGATGCTCAAAACGATCGCGAACGCATTCAGCGTCGCCGACATCCGCAAGAAACTCGCCTTCACCGCGGCGATGCTGTTGCTCTACCGGCTCGGCGCCTACATCCCCGCCCCCGGGGTCGACAGCGAAGCGATCAAGGAAATCCAGAGCAACTTCGGCGGCAGCAACATCCTCGGCTTCCTCAACCTGTTCTCCGGCGGCGGCCTCTCGCGGCTGTCGCTGTTCGCACTCGGGATCATGCCCTACATCACGGCCTCGATCATCCTCCAGCTGCTGACCGTGGTCGTCCCCTCGCTGGAGAAACTGCAGAAAGAAGGCGAGGTCGGGCAGCAGAAGATCACGCAGTACACCCGCTACCTCACGGTCGGACTCGCCTTCGCGCAGTCGTTCGGCTACGTCTACCTCTTCCGGTCGTTCGGGCGCAGCGCCGGCTCCGACCCACTGGGCGAACTCAGCGGCGGCCGCGTCTTCCTGATCGTCATCTGCCTGACCGCCGGCGGCACGCTGCTGATGTGGCTCGGCGAGCTGATCACCCAGCGCGGCATCGGCAATGGCATCTCGCTGATGATCTTCGCCTCGATCGCATCCCGCATCCCCGCCGGGATCGAATCGTGGTGGAACAACCCCGACCAGGTCTTCGTCGTGATGATGCCCTTCGTCGCCCTCGGGGTGATCCTTGCGATCGTCTTCGTCCAGGAGGGCCAGCGGCGGATCCCCGTCCAGTACGCGAAACGCGTCGTCGGCCGGCGGATGACGTCGGGCGGCTCGACCTACCTGCCGCTGCGGGTGAACATGGCGGGGGTCATCCCGGTCATCTTCGCCGCCTCGATCATGGCCTTCCCACCGACGATCGGGCAGCTCCTGAACACCCCGGCGGCCCTCGACTTCGCCGCCTTCTTCAGCCCCAACGGCTGGGCCTACGTGGTCGGCGAGGTGTTCTTCATCATCATCTTCACCTACTTCTACACGGCGGTCACCTTCAACCCGGTCGACCAGGCCGACAACCTGAAGAAATACGGCGGCTTCATACCCGGAGTCCGCCCGGGCAGGCCGACAGCCGAATACCTCGACCGCATCCTCTCGCGACTGACGTTCCCGGGCGCCCTCTACCTGGGCGCCGTCGCGGCACTGCCGGCGATCCTGTTCAGCCAGACCTCCGCCAACTTCTACTTCGGCGGAACCTCGATCCTGATCGTGGTCGGCGTCGCTCTCGACACGGTCAAGCAGCTCGAGGCGCAGTTGATGATGCGGAACTACGAGGGATTCCTGAAATAGAGCTCAACCTCGTACTTCTCGGGCCGCCGGGGAGCGGCAAGGGCACCCAGGGCGAGCGGCTCCAGGAGGACCTCCAGCTTCCGTACTACGCGACCGGCGACATCCTGCGCGCCGCCGTCCGCGAGGAAACCGAACTCGGCAAGACGGCGAAGGAGTACATGGACCGCGGCGACCTCGTGCCCGACGAGGTGATCGTCGGCGCGATCGCCGAGAGAATCGACTCGACCGACGCGGCCGACGGCTTCATCCTCGACGGCTTCCCCCGCACGGTGCCGCAGGCCGAGGCGCTCGAGGGAAAGCTCGACGAGCTCGGCCGGCGCCTGACCGGCGTCCTTTTGATCGACGCATCCGACGAGGAGGTGATGCGCCGGCTCGGCGGCCGGCGCACCTGCGTCGAGGCCGGCCACGTGTTCCACGTCGAGTTCAATCCCCCCGAGCGCGAGGGGGTCTGCGACGTCGACGGCAGCAACCTGGTCGTCCGCGACGACGACCAGCCCGACGTCATCCGCCACCGCCTCGAGACCTATCACGAGAAGACCGAGCCGCTGATCGAGTATTTCGACCATCAGAGCCTGCTGAGGCGGATCGACGGGACCGCGCCGCCGGACGAGGTCGCGGCCGACGTGGCCCGGACCCTGGCCACGCTTAAACTCGAAGCAGACGAGGCGATCTAGCGTGTACCGGATGATCATCCGCAAGAGCCCGGATCAGGTTGAGAAGATGGCGGCCTCCGGCCAGATCCTCGTCCGCTGCCTGAAGATGCTGGCGGCGAAGGCGCGTCCCGGCGTCACGACCATCGACCTCGACGCCGCGGCGGAGAAATTCATCCGATCGCAGGGAGCCGAACCCGCCTTCAAGGGCTACCGCGGCTTCCCGGGCTCGATCTGCGCCTCGCCGAACTCGATGGTCGTCCACGGGATCCCGGGGGCGTATGAGCTGAAGCGCGGCGACGTCCTCTCGATCGACGTCGGCGTCGTCAAGGACGGCTGGGTCGCCGACGCCGCGATCACGGTCCCGATCGGCGCCATCGACCCCAACGCGCGGCGACTGCTCGAGGTGACCCGCGGCGCGCTGTTCGCCGGCGCCGAGGAGATGCGGCCCGGCAACCATCTCGGCGACGTCTCCGCGGCTATCCAGCGAGCGGTCGAGCTCGAGGGGCTCTCGGTGATCCGCACCCTCGTCGGCCATGGGATCGGCCGCGAGATGCACGAGGACCCGCAGGTGCCGAACTTCGGCGAGGCGGGGAAAGGGCCGCTGCTCGAGGAGGGGACGGTGCTGGCGATCGAGCCGATGGTCAACGCCGGCGGGCCGCTGGTGCGGATGGGTGACGACGGTTGGGCCGTCTACTCGCAGGACGGCTCGCTCGCCGCCCATTTCGAGTTCACCGTCGCGGTGACCGCCGACGGCCCCCGGATTCTCACGCCCTGGCACGAGGACGAGTAGACGCGAGGATGACCGAGGAGCGCTGGGCCGAGGTCGACGAGTTCGTCGACGCGACGATCGCCCCCGACGATGAGGCTCTTCGAGGGGCCGTCGAGCGCGGCGAGGCCGCCGGCCTGCCGCAGATCCAGGTCTCGCCGCCGCAGGGCAAGCTCCTCAATCTGCTCGCCCGCTCGATCGGCGCCCGGACCGTGCTCGAGTTCGGGACGCTCGGCGGATACAGCACGATCTGGATCGGCCGCGCCCTCCCAGACGACGGCCGGTTGATCACGCTCGAGGCCGACGCCGCCCACGCCGAGGTCGCGCGCGAGAGCATCGCCGCCGCCGGCCTCGCCGAGCTCGTCGATCTGCGGGTCGGCCCGGCCCTGGAGACGCTGCCCGACCTGGAGGCCGAGGGCGCGGGGCCGTTCGACCTGGTCTTCATCGACGCCGACAAGGTCCACACTCCCGAGTACTTCGCCTGGTCGCTCGATCGCACCAGGCCCGGGGGGCTGATCGTCGCCGACAACGTCGTCCGCGGCGGCACCCTTGCCGAGGCGGATTCCGACGACCCCACGATCATGGCCCAGCGCCGTCTGCACGAGTGGCTGGCAGAGGAGGAGCGGGTCGATGCGACGACGATTCAGACCGTCGGCGTCAAGGGCCACGACGGCTTCACGCTCGGGCTCGTCGCGGGCTAGCGTCCCCTGCTATCTTTCTGATTCGGCCCAGTGGGCCGGTCGTGTCCGCTTGCCCGACTCCTGGGGCAGGCGGGAGTCCTGTATTCGAGACGAAACCGGAGCGATGAAGGTCCGAGCTTCCGTAAAGCCGATGTGCGAAAAGTGCAAGGTCATCCGGCGCAATGGCGCCGTCTTGGTGATCTGTCAGAACCCCCGTCACAAGCAGCGGCAGGGCTAGCGCGTGGCACGCATCGCAGGGATAAACATCCCGGTCAACAAGCGCACCGAAATCGGCCTCACCTACATCTTCGGGATCGGCCGATCGACCGCCCAGGAAATCCTCGCCGAAACGAAAATCGACCCGAACACGGCGGTCAAGGACCTGACCGAGGACGAGGTCGTCCGCCTCCGCGAGGCGGTCGAGCGCCACGAGGTCGAGGGTGACCTTCGCCGTGAGCGCTCCCAGGATGTCAAACGGCTGATGGAGATCGGCTCCTACCGGGGCCTTCGCCACCGCCGGGGGCTACCCGTCCGCGGCCAGCGGACCAAGACCAACGCGCGCGGCCGCAAGGGCCCGCGCCGGATGAGCGTCGCCGGCAAGCGCAAGGCGCCGACGCCGAAGTAGGGAACCCCGGATGGCAACCGCGAAAAAACCCGGCAAAGGGCGCACACGGCGCCGCGTCAAAAAGAACATCGCCTACGGCCAGGCACACATCAAGACCTCCTTCAACAACACGATCGTGACCCTCACCGACACCCAGGGCAACGTGATCGCCTGGGAGTCGGCCGGCTCGGCGGGCTTCAAAGGCTCGCGGAAGTCGACGCCGTTCGCCGCCCAGGTCACCGCCGACGCCGCCGCCAAGAAAGGGATGGAACACGGCCTCGAAAAGGTCGAGGTCTTCGCCAAGGGCGCCGGTTCGGGCCGGGAGACGGCGATCCGCTCGCTGCAGGCCGCCGGCCTCGAAGTGACGACCGTCAAGGACGTCTCGCCGCAGGCCCACAACGGTTGCCGGCCGAAGAAGCGGAGAAGGGTCTGATGGCCCGCGACACTTCCCCCCAGTGCAAGCAGTGCCGGCGCGAGGGCCAGAAGCTCTTCCTCAAGGGCGAGCGCTGCTTCACCGACAAGTGCGGGGTCGAGCGCCGCTCCTATCCGCCCGGTGAGCATGGCCGCGGCCGGATGCGCCAGTCCGAGTACCGCGTTCAGCTGCGCGAGAAGCAGAAGACGCGCCGCTATTACCAGGTGCTGGAGAAGCAGTTCCGGACCTACTACGAAAAGGCCGCCCGCCAGGAGGGCGTGACCGGCGAGAACCTTCTCCGCCTGCTCGAGTCGCGGCTGGACAACGTCCTCGTTCGGCTCGGGTTCGCAGCCTCGCGGCGTCAGGCGCGGCAGCTGATCCGCCACGGCCACTGGATGGTCAACGGGCGCCGGGTCGACGTCCCCTCCTACCAGGTGCGCCCCGAGGACGTGATCTCGATCAAGGCCGATTCGGCCGCCACCGACACGATCCGCAACGCCACAGAGCTTGTCTCAACCGTGCCGGCCTGGCTCCAGGCCGACCACGATTCGCTTACCGCCAAGATCCTGCGCTATCCCGAGCGTGCTGAGATCTCGGCGCCGGTACAGGAGCAGCTCATCGTCGAGCTGTACTCCAAGTAGTCCGGACCGATCCGAAACACCCCAGACGCAAGGAACTCATGACCACTGACTTCCAGGTCCCTCGTATCACCTCAGAGAAGGTCGACGACCGTCGCGGCACCTTCACGATCGAGCCGCTCGACAAGGGCTTCGGCTACACCTTCGGCA
>DASXBC010000037.1:0-5921 GCA_036406355.1 Solirubrobacterales bacterium
CTGACCGGGTTCGGCCTCGCCGACCGCCTCAACATCCCCCGCAAGGAGGGCGAGGAATTCGTCGCCCGCTACCTTGAGCGATTCCCGGCCGTCCGAGCATTCCGCGAGGAGGTGGTCGAGCGGGCGCAGGAGGAGGGCTACGTCCGGACCCTGATGGGCCGCCGCCGCCCGATCCCCGAGCTCCGCTCCGGGAACCCCAACACCCGCAGGCTCGGCGAGCGGCTCGCCGTGAACACCGTGATCCAGGGGACCGCAGCCGACATCATCAAGGTCGCGATGGTCCGATGTCAGCTGGCACTGGCCGAGGCCGGCATGGAGTCCCGACTGGTCCTCCAGATCCACGACGAGCTCCTGTTCGAGGGCCCGCCGGAGGAGATGGACGGCGCGGCCGAGCTGGTGCGACGCGAGATGTGCGCCGCCTACCGGCTCGATCCGCCGCTCGAGGTCGACATCGGCGTCGGCTCGGACTGGCTCGACGCCAAGTAGTCCGTCTCAGCCCGCCGGAGGCGTGGCCGGCGCTTCTCCTTCGGGAGCCGGCGTCAGGTCGACCTTCTCGCGGACGATCTCCTCGAACGCGGACTCGTAGCCTTGGCGGACGAGCGTCACCGGGCGCCTGTCGGGGTTGCGCGCGCAGCGCCGGCCCGAGGAACAGGCGGGAGGCGAAGACTTCCGTCGGCGGTGGCGTCATCTCTGCGTTGATCGGCGGTTCCGGTTGGTGTCCGGTTGGTGATATGAAGCGGACGCGCCGCAGTGGGGGCGTTCCTGTCCCGTGCAACACACGAGCCCACCCAAGATCACGCAGGAGACCCCGAAAAGGTTCAAAAGCCGTGGATAGAGGGGTCGCAGTCCTGCTCACCGCCGGCGCCGGCGGCCTGATCGCCCTCCAGGCTCCGATCAACGCCGGCCTCGGCAAGGAGACGGGCAGCCTGCCCGCAGCGCTGGTCTCGTTCAGCATCGGCACGATCGCGCTCGCGGCGATCGTCGTCCTCAGCGGCAAGGCGGGAGGGCTGGCCTCGGTCGGGGACGCGAGCTGGTATTACCTGCTCGGCGGCCTGCTCGGCGCCGTCTACGTGGCGAACGCGCTGATCGCGGTCACCGTGATCGGCGCCGGGGGCGTCGCGGCCGCCACCGTCGCCGGCCAGCTGACGGCCTCGGTCGCGATCGACCGACTCGGCCTATTTGGCCTCGATCAGGTCCCGCTGTCGCCGGAGCGGATTCTCGGAGTCGCCCTGCTGATCGCCGGGACGCTGCTGATCGTGCGCTGAGCCCTCCGCGAACGCGGGCGGCGCGATCCGCAGGTAGTGGTTGAAGGACCACTCGACGAAGCGCCGCGAACCGAGCAGCCGGATCATCGGCCCCAGCACCCGCGGAGGGATCTTCGGGATCAGCCTCTGGACCCAGAGCAGCGAGCGGAACTTCCACGAGAGCGAGTCGTTGAAGTCCTCGTAGCGGGCCGCAGCCTCCTCGCGGCTACGGTTGCCGTCGAGGACCGCGCGCAACTCGCCCCCGAGCGCGATCGCGAAGTAGAACGCGGTCCTGATGCCCTCGGCTGTCAATGGTAGGCAGTGACCGGCGGAGTCGCCGACAAAGAAGACACCGTTTTCGGTGGCCGAGCGCAGCTTGTGGGGGATCCAGTTGCCCTGGTACTCGTTCGGCTCCCTTCCCAGGTCCTCGGTCAGGAGGACGGTGGTGTCCTTGACGTGGAAGCGCGGATCGAAGGAGCCGATCCCGATTCGCAGCTCGCCCTTGGCGGGAAACGACCAGCCGTAGCCGGCCGGCACGTAGCGGCGGTCGATCCAGACCTCCATGTCGCCGCCGTCGCCGTCGGGGTGCACCTCGAGCCCGCGCGAGAGCGGCGCGTCGGGGGGCTGATAGCCGTCGCCGCTGGCAAGGACCCGCCGCCACCCGAGCGCGTCGACGACCAGCGGCGCGCTGAGGACGCCGCGGTCGGTGTCGACCGCTATCGAGCCGTCGCCATCGGCGTCCCGGGCGCGGCCGTTCACCTTGGCCGTCTCGAAGCGGGCGTCGCAGTCCTTCCAGATCAGTCTGCAGAGCTGGCGGTAGTCGAAGGTCGAGAAGCTCCAGGGGAGGGCGTAGCGCCGCGACCCGTGGGGCGTGTGGATCAGGAGCGAGTCGAAGCGCTGGAGCTCGGCATCCATCAACCCGGTCGCACGCAGCCAGTCGGTCGGGATCCCGCAGGCGGAGGTCTGGCGCTCGCCGATCTCGTAGCGGTCGATCACCATCACCGAGGCTCCGCTCCCGGCCAGCTCCCGGGCGAGGACGAGGCCGGCGAAGCTGGCGCCGCAGATCAGCACATCGTGGCTTCCGGCGAGCGGTGTCCGCTCCTCGCCGCGTTTCGTGGCCCGCACTGGCATTCCCCGGAGGGTATCTGCCATGCGACCAGTTCTGGCATCATTGGCCGCCGTGTCCGCCACAGACACAGTGATCGCGCCTGCGCCGACTGGGACGCCCGTCGAGGGTTCCGGCGGCCTGCTGCTGGAAGTCGAAGGAAAAATCGTACCCAACTACGCGGCGACGATGGTCGCCTTCGACGAGGGCGACGTCGTCAAGGGCAAGGTCGTCCGGATCGATAAGGACGAGGTCCTCGTCGACATCGGCTACAAGGCCGAGGGGGTCATTCCCTCGACCGAGCTCTCGATCCGCAAGTCGGTCGATCCGGCCGGCGAGGTCGAGCTCGGCGAAGAGATCGACGCCCTGGTCCTGACCAAGGAGGACGCCGAGGGCCGGCTCGTGCTCTCCAAGAAGCGCGCCCGCTTCGAGAAGGCCTGGCGTCGGATCGAGGCGGCGGCGGAGTCTGGCGAGCCCGTCGAGGGGAGCGTGATCGAGGTCGTCAAGGGCGGGCTGATCCTCGACCTCGGAGTGCGCGGGTTCCTGCCCGCCTCGCTGGTCGACATCCGCCGCGTCCACAACCTCGACGAGTTCCTGGGCCAGAAACTCGAGTGCAAAGTCATCGAGCTGAATCGCAGCCGCAACAACGTCGTCCTCTCGCGCCGGGCGGTCCTCGAGGAAGAGCGCAAGGAGGTGCGCGAGCAGATCCTCGGCCGGCTCCAGCCGGGCCAGGTCGTCGAGGGCAAGATCTCGAATATCGTCGACTTCGGGGCCTTCGTCGATCTCGACGGGATCGACGGCCTGATCCACATCTCCGAGCTTTCCTGGAGCCACGTCAACCACCCCTCCGAGGTGGTCGCGATCGGCGACACGGTGCGGATCAAAGTGCTCGACATCGACCGCGACCGCCAGCGGATCTCTCTCGGCCTCAAGCAGACCCAGGAGGACCCGTGGCAGCGGGTGATCAGCACCCACCGTCCCGGCGACGTCCTCGAGGGCACGGTCACGAAGGTCGTCGCCTTCGGGGCTTTCGTCGAGATCCTGCCCGGGGTCGAGGGCCTGGTCCACATCTCCGAGCTCGCCGACCACCACGTCGAGAGCCCTAGCGAGGTCGTCGAGCCCGGCACAGTCCTCAACGTCAAGATCCTCGAGATCGACGAAGAGCGCCGCCGGCTTTCGCTCAGCATCAAGCGGGTCGAGGGCGAGAACATGCCGATGGGCGACCTCGGCGAACAGCTTCAGAGCGCGGTCGAGGCTTCGGCCGAGGACGACGACGCTCTGTCCGCGGGTCCTGTCACGGATGAGGACTCATCGTCCTCGCGGGACGACGCTGCGGGCGAGGAGCCCTCCTCCGCGCCACTTGCGGCAGAGGCGTCGGAGGAGCCTCCAGAGGCCCCGGCTGTCGAAGCAGCAGTGGTTGAGTCCGAGGCCGGGGCGGTCGAGGAGCCGCCCGCCGACCCCGGAGGCGAAGCGGACGAGTCGGCGGTTGATGGCGAAGCCGATAGCCCGAGCGAGGAGGCGTCGGAATCTGACTCCTCGCCGACGAGCGAGAGCGGAGATTCGCCCGAGGCCACCGAGGATCAGCCCGAGCCCGAGGGCGATACCGAGCAGGACTGAGCGGCGTCGATGGCGAGGCCGCTGACGATCGGCCTCACCGGCGGGATCGCCGCCGGCAAGTCGGAGGCGCTGGCGGCGTTCGAGCGCCTCGGCGCCGAGACGATCTCCAGCGACGCGGTCGTCCACGAGCTGCTCGACTCGGAGCCGCTGATCTCGCGTCTGACCGAGCGATGGGGCACGGAGGTCGCGCCCGACGGGGCGGTGGATCGTACGAGGGTGGGGGAGATCGTCTTCGCCGCCCCCGATGAGCTCGCCTGGCTCGAGTCGCAGATCCATCCCCTGGTCGGGGAGCGGATCGGGGGCTGGCTCGGGTCACTGCCCGAGGGAACGGCGGTCGCGGTCGTCGAGGTGCCCCTCCTGTTCGAGTCGGGGATGGCGGGGGTGTTCGACACGACAGTCGCGGTTGTGGCCTCCGACCCCGTCCGCAGCGCCCGCGCCGAGGCCCGCGGGCATGCGCTCGTCGGTGAGCGCGAGGCACGCCAGCTCGCCCAGGACGAGAAGGCCTCACGCGCCGAGCACGTCGTCGAGAACGACGGCACGATCGACGACCTCGAGCGCGAGCTGTCCACCCTGGTCGCCAAGCTGAAGCGATGAAGCGCAGAGTGCGGCGGCGCCGGCGCCTGTTCCTCGCGGGCGGCGCTGGGTTCGTTGCGGTGTTGGCGATCGTCCTCGGCGTGACCGGGGTCTTCAACCACGTGATCCAGGAACTGACCCTGCCCCTCAGGCACGAGGACATCATTCGCCAGCAGGCGAAGGAGAAGAACGTCGACGCTTCGTTGATCGCCGCCGTCATCTACGCTGAGTCCCGCTTCCGCGACCAGACGTCTCGGGCGGGGGCGCGGGGACTGATGCAGATCACGCCGACGACCGCCAAAGAAATCGAGCGACTCAGCGGCGGGACCACGTTCAGGCTCGACGACCTCTCCGACCCCGACATCAACATCCGCTACGGGACCTTCTACCTCGCCGCCCTGCTCAACCAGTTCGAGGGCAGCGAGATCGCCGCGCTCGCCGCCTACCACGCGGGTCCGACCGCGGTCGAAGAATGGGGCGGGAGCGCGCTGACCCTTGCCGAGATCCCGATCGAGGAAACGCGCGGGTACGTCGAAGAGGTCCTCGAGAAGCAGCACGACTACCGCCGGGAATACGCCCAGGAGCTCGGATATTGAGCGCGGAGCGAGCCCAGTGAGCGCAATCGAGGATTTGCGGTGAGCGAAGCCAGGCGCCCTGGAGTGACGGCGCTCGCCGTCGCCGTCGGCCTTGTGCTGGCCGACTCCTCGGTCGTCGTCCTGGCGCTGCCCGAGATCTACCGCGACCTCGACACGAGCGTCGCCGGCGTGACCTGGGTGCTGGTCTCCTTCAACATCGTCATGGCGATCGCCGCCGTCCCGGCTGCCCACGTCGCCCGCCGCGTCGGACCGGGCAGGGCCGCCGCAATCGGCCTCGCGGTCTTCGCCGGCGCCTGCCTCGCCTGCGGCGCCTCGTCCGAGCTCAGCACCCTGATCGCGGCCCGCTGCGTCCAGGCGCTGGGCGGCGCCACCGCGGTGACCGCGGTCCTCGAGCTGCTGCCGGCGACGGTTGGCTCGGAACGGCGGGCGGTCTCGATCTGGGCGATCGCCGGCGCGACCGGCGCCGCGCTCGGCCCCGCGATCGGCGGCCTCCTGACCGAGATCGTCTCCTGGCAGTCGATCTTCCTCGTTCAGGTCCCGGTCGCTCTGCTCGCCGGGATCCCGATCCTGGCGGTGGCCCGGCACGAGGCGGCGACCGGGGTGATCGAGTCAGAGCTCCGCCAGGCCGGCCGCCCCCATGTGCTCGCCAACGTCGCGCTGGCGATGATCTCGGCCGCGATCGCCGCCGCGCTGTTCCTGCTCGTCCTGCTGTTGATCGAGGGCTGGAGGCTGACGCCGATCGGGGCGGCGGTCCTCGTCTCGGTGATGCCGCTCTCCGCGTTCCTG
>DASXBC010000038.1:0-3677 GCA_036406355.1 Solirubrobacterales bacterium
CAGCAGGAAGGCGGCGGCGAGCGCGGTCTTGCTCGAGGCGCTCGAGATCACGATCGGCCCGCGCTCGAGCAGCCCGTCGTCGGCGAGCTGGTCGTCGATCAGGAACGAGGTGAAGAACAGCGGCCGCAGCAGCATCTGAACGTCCTCGGTGTCGGGCCGGTAGAACGGGTCGGTCGCGGTCGCGATGTAGCGGTGGTAGGCGGAGGGGAGCGCCTCGCGGTGCGGCGAGCCGTCGACGAACCCGGCCTCGGAGGCGGCGGCCGGCCTGACGATCAGCTGTGAGGAGGGCGGTAGGTAGCCGAACAGGCGGGTGCCGGGATCGACCCCCTCGGCCTCGCTCTCCTCGACCTCGGCGAAGCCCCACATCGGGACCCGGCCCCAGCCGTCGGCGGCGGGGAAGAAGTCCCAGTAGCTCATGCCCTCGCCGAAGACGGCGTAGGTGACGTTGTTCGCGGTGAGGCCGAAGCTGTCGACCCGCAGCAGCGCCTGGCCCGGCTCGAGCGCCGGCGTCTCCGACTCTGCGATCCGCGTCTCGCGGAAGTCGTCGCGCTTGACGAGGAAGTCGATCATCGCGCCCGATGCTCTCAGACTGGCTAGCTTTCCGGCGTGGCCGATTTCGTGATCATCGGTGCTGGGTCCGCCGGCTGTGCGCTGGCGGCGCGCCTCAGCGAGGACCCCGGCGTCGAGGTGCTGCTGCTCGAGGCCGGCGGCAAGGACCGGTCGCCGAACATCAAGATCCCCGCCGCGTTCGCGAAACAGTTCCGGACGAAGCTCGATTGGGACCACAGCAGCGGGCCCGAGCCGCACCTCGGCGGGCGTCGGCTGTTCGTGCCGCGCGGACGCGGCCTCGGCGGCTCGAGCTCGATGAACGCGATGATGTTCACCCGCGGGAGGCCGATCGACTTCGACGGCTGGCGGGAGATGGGCTGCCCGGACTGGGGCTACGACGACGTCCTCCCCTACTTCAAGCGCCTCGAGAACAACGAGCGGGGGGAGTCGGAGTTCCGAGCCGTCGGCGGGCCGATGAACGTCGCCGAGCAGAGCGATCCGCGTCCGATCACCTCGCGCTTCATCGAGGCCGCGGAATCGGCCGGGATCCCGGCCAACCCGGACGTCAACTCGCCGGAGCAGGACGGGGTGACGATGACGCCGGTGTTCCAGAAGCGGGGCCGGCGCTGGAGCGCCGCGGACGCCTATCTCCGCGGGGCGATGAAGCGACCGAACCTGGAGGTCAGGACCGGGGCCGACGTCCTCGGGGTCGCGATCGAGGACGGGCACGCGACCGGAGTCAGGTGGAGAAAGGGGGGCAACGAGAGCCTCGCCACCGCGAGTCGAGAGGTCATTCTCTGCGCCGGCGCGATCGGCAGCCCCCAGCTGCTGATGCTCTCCGGCGTCGGGCCGGCGGATCATCTCCGGGAGCTCGGGATCGAGCCGCTGGTCGACCTGCCCGGCGTCGGGGAGAACCTCCAGGACCACCCGTTTGTGACTCTCTGCTTCGAGTCGAAGGACGACGACGACCTCGCCAACGCCGAAAAGCCGAAGGCCCTGCTCCAGTTCCTGTTCGGCCGCAGCGGCCCCCTCACCTCGAACGTCGGCGAGGCGATGGCCTTCATCCGCACCCGCCCCGGCCTCCCGGCTCCGGACGTCGAGCTGATCTTCGCGCCGGCCTACTACCACGACCACGGCTTTGATACCCACGACGGCCACGCCTTTACGCTCGGGCCCGTCCTCATCGCCCCCCGCAGCCGCGGCCGGCTGCGCCTGACCTCGGCCGACCCGGCGGCCAAGCCGCAGCTCGTAGGCAACCACCTCGCCGATCCGGAGGACGTCTCGGCGCTGATCGCGGGCGTGCGCAAGACGCGCGAGATCGCCGCGACCGAGCCTCTCGCGTCGCTCTGCGGCGAGGAGCTGGTGCCGGGTCTGGGAGTCTCCTCCGAGGACGACCTCGACGCCTTCCTGCGACGCGAGCTCGAGCTCCTCTACCACCCGGCCGGAACCTGCCGCATGGGCTCCGGCGCCGATGCGGTCGTCGACCCGCGACTGAGGGTGAGGGGCGTCGAGGGCCTCCGCGTCGCCGACGCCTCGGTGATGCCGCTGATCCCAGGGGGCCACATCAGCGCCGCGGTGATGATGATCGCCGAGAAAGCCGCCGATTTGATCCGCTCGTGAACGTCCTCGTCGCCGCGGACATGGAGGGGATCGCGGGGATCGCGGACTACCGCGAGTGCCTGCCGTCGCACCCGTCCGCCTACGCCCGCGGCCGACGGCTGATGACCGACGAGGTGCTGGCCGTCGTCGCGGCGCTGCGCGAGAGCGGTGCCGGGCGGATCAGCGTCGGCGACTGGCACATGGTCGGCACCAACATCGAACGCGAGCGGATGCCGGCCGGGGTCGAGGTTCGGCCGATCGCCGACCTGGCGCTGTCCGAGGCCGAACCCTCGCTGACGAGGGCGGCGGGTGGCGGAGAGCTCGACGCGGTCGTCCTGATCGGCCACCACGCCAGCACCCCGACCCGGCTCGGGTTCTGCTCGCACACCTTCATCTGGGAAATGGAGGTGCTGCTCGACGGCGAGTCGCTGAGCGAGACCCAGGTCTTCGCGCAGGGTCTCGCCGCCGAGGGCATCCCGGCCCTGGCCGTGAGCGGCGACAGCCGGATGCTCGAGGCGTTCGGCGAGGGCGAGCTGGGCGGTGCCCGCCTGGTCGCGACCAAGGAAGGCCGGGGACGGGATCGAGCCCGCTCCGAGGACCCCGCCGCCGTCCGCGCGGAGCTCGCCGTCGCGGTTGCGGCCGCGCTCCGCTCGGGGCCGCCGGAGCCGCCGCCCGCCCGCCGCTACCCGGCGGAGCTGCGGATCGCGCTCGCCGGCGAGGAGCTGGCGCGGACGACCGTCTCCGAGCCGGCGCAGCTGATGGGGGCGATCGCGGAGGTGTTCCGCTCGAGTCAGGTCTCCCGCGAGTACCGCCAGCTCGCCAAGCTGCTTCCGGCGCGGGGCATCCGGCGCCGCATCGGCAGCCTCGTCGCGACGCCGGTGATGCTCGCCAAGGAGCGTCGCTGGCTCGCCGCCGCTCCCTAAGCTGAGCCCCGATGGCCTACAGCGTCCTCGCCGCCGCCGACGCCTTCTGGCGCCCGTCGAACCAGATGGGGGTCCTCAACACCGACCTCGGGCGCCAGCTCGGCGCCGAGACCCTGGGGGCGCGGCTCTGGCTGCTGAAGCCGGGCCAGGCCTCGACCCGCCACCGCCACTTCAAGACGGTCGAGCTCTACGTCGTCCTCAGGGGCACGGGCCGGATGCACGTCGACGACGACGTCCTCACCCTCGAGCCGCTGAGTGCCGTCCTGGTCGAGCCCGAGTCCGTCCGCCAACCCTTCAACGACACTGACGCCGACCAGCTCTGGCTGATATTCGGCACCCCGAACGAGGCGGCGAACACGCTCGAGATGACCGAGGAGACGCTGCGGGCGATGTACCCGGACGGCCCGAAGGCCCTGCCGCCCGAGCTCGGCGGCGGCCAGGCCCCATAGCGCTAGCGGCCGCGGCGGCCGAAGCTGTGGCCGGCCGGAGCGACGGCGCGGAGCTCGGCGACGGCGAGTTCGCGGGCGCGGTGCCGGGCCGGGTCGGGAGCGGGCCGCTCGGGGGCCGCGGGGAGCGTCTCGGCCGGAGGGTCGCGGCGCTCGAGCG
>DASXBC010000039.1:0-1780 GCA_036406355.1 Solirubrobacterales bacterium
GTTCGGGATCGAGCGCCCGAGCCTCGCCCCGGGCGCCGAGGCCAACGTCGCCCTCTGCGACCTCGGCGCCGAGTGGACGGTCGGCGAGGACGGATACGAGAGCCGCTCGGAGAACTCCTGGTGCGCCGGCCGCACCCTGACCGGCCGCGTCCTGATGACGATCGCCGGCGGCCAGGTCGCCTACCGGCTGCGCAGCTTCTCGCTGGGGGTTGCAGAGTGACCGAAACCCCGGGGTACATCCTGCTCGAGGACGGCACCAGGTTCGACGGCGAGCTCTGCGCCGGCCCCGACTCGGTCACCGGCGAGGTCGTCTTCAACACCTCGATGACCGGCTACCAGGAGTCGGTCACCGACCCCTCCTACGCGGGCCAGATCATCGTCTTCACCTACCCGCTGGTCGGCAACTACGGGGTCTCGGCCGAGGCGATGGAGTCGGACCGCGTCCACGCCCGCGGCGTCGTCATGCGCGACGCCAAGAACCGCGAGGACGTTGCCAGCGCTGAGGGCGGCTGGCTCGACTGGCTCGACGACTGCGGCATCCCCGGCATCAGCGGCGTCGACACCCGCGCCCTGGTCCGCCGCATTCGCGATCGCGGCGCGATGCGGGGTGGGTTCTTCCCGGCCGAGCTGCCCGAGGCCGAGGCCCGCGAACGGATCGAGGCCGAGCCGCCGATGGACGGCGCCGACCTCGCCCGCACCGTCACCCCGTCCGCACCGGTCCGCTTCGACGGCGACGGTCCCCACGTCGTCGGGATCGACACCGGGGTCAAGCTCAACATCGTCCGCCAGCTGCGCGAGCGCGGCTGTCGCCTCACCCTGCTGCCCTGTACGCACTCGGCCGAGCAGGTCCTGGCCGAGGAGCCCGACATCGTCTTCCTCGCCAACGGGCCGGGCGACCCCGCTGCGCTCGACTACATCGTCGCGACGGTCCGCGACCTGATCGGAGTCAGACCCGTTTTCGGCATCTGCCTCGGCCACCAGCTGCTGTGCCGGGCGGTCGGCCTCGAGACCTTCAAGCTCCCATTCGGCCATCGCGGCGCCAACCATCCGGTCAAGGACCTCGCGACGGGGCGAATCGACATCACCTCCCAGAACCACGGTTTCGCGGTCCAGGGGCCCGGGGGCGAGCCGAAGATCGACGGCGACGAGCCGGTCCGCTGGGAGACCGACTTCGGCGCCGCCGAGCTCTCCCACCTCAACCTCTACGACCGCACGGTCGAGGGCCTCGTCCTCAGGGACGTTCCCGGCGCCACGGTCCAGTACCACCCCGAGGCAGGCCCCGGCCCGCACGACGCCCGCCATCTATTCGAGGAGTTCCTGGAGCTGGCCGCATGAATAATTTCCGCCCCCGTGCTCTGCTCCCGCTCGCTCGCGCTCACGACCACCGGAGATCTCGCTCGCTCGCTCCCGCGTCCGCCACGGGCGGGTCGACCTTGGGGCGGGAGGCCTAGCTGATGCCGCGGCGCAGCGATATCCAGAAGATCCTCCTGATCGGCTCGGGGCCGATCGTGATCGGGCAGGCGGCCGAGTTCGACTACTCGGGCGTCCAGGCCTGCAAGGTTCTGCTCGAGGAGGGCTACGAGGTCGTCCTCGTCAACTCGAACCCGGCGACGATCATGACCGACCCCGAGTTCGCGACCGCGACCTACGTCGAGCCGCTGCAGCCGGGACCGGTGGCGAAGATCATCGAGAAGGAGCGCCCCGACGCCCTGCTCCCGACGCTCGGCGGCCAGACCGCGTTGAACCTGGCGATGGCGCTCCACGAGGACGGGACATTGGA
>DASXBC010000040.1:0-10021 GCA_036406355.1 Solirubrobacterales bacterium
CCCGATCAGGGCCCGGCGATCGATTGCCGCCGCCGCCCAAAGCACGCAGAGATAGGCGACGAACGCCGCCCAGAGGAGGCCGTAGTAGCCGCCGGCACCGACTCCGAGGCCGTTGCCGTAGATGCCGAGCAGCCAGCCCGGCGCTCCGCCGCCGGCCGCCGGCACCAGTCCGGGCCCCGGCGCGACGAGCGGGACCGCCGCCAGGAGGAGCCCGGCCAGGCCGGCTAGGCCGAGTCCGCGCAGGGCCCTCGAGGGGTCAGCCAGACCCGACCCCTCCGGTCGCGGTGCCGCCGCCGACCCCGGCGCCCGGCCCGCCGCCTCCACCACCCGGGCCGGGAGCCGGTTTGGGGGGCGGGAGCGGCGGCGGGGCCGGGGTCGGTTCCTGGCCGACGCCCGGGGCGTAGGCGTTGGGGTTGTAGCCGCCGACCGCGCTCTGACCGGGCAGTTCCCTGCCTCCTCCTCCTCCGGCCTCCGCCCCGGCTTCTTCCCCCGAGAGCCCCCCTGCACCGCCGCTGCCGGAGGCGGTGTAGTGACCGTAGAACGGCGCCCAGCTGATCGGCGTTTCCGGCTTGGAGAATTCCTCGCAGGGGATCTCGGCTCCGGAGTAGACCGAATTCCAGATTTCCGCCGGGAATGTCCCGCCGAAGACGGTGATGCCGTGGACGCTCGTCATTTCGATGTCGTTCGACTGCGGGTACCCGACCCAGACGACGGTCGAGAGGTTCGGCTGGTATCCGGCGAACCAGGCGTCGGTGTAGCGGTCCGTGGTGCCCGTCTTGCCGGCCTGGCCGGGACAGCCGGTGTAGGCGGCGGTGCCGGTGCCGAAGGTGATGTTGTCGTGCAGGAGCCGGGTCACCTCATACGCGACCGCTTCGGAGACGACACGCTTCGGTTCGGGGTGCTCGGGGTGATCGACGTGGCCGTCGGGGAACACGACCTTGCGGATCGCGATCGGATTTCGATGGATGCCGCCCGACGCGAGCGTCGCGTAGGCGTCGGACATCTCCAGCGGCGAGACGCCGATCCGCAGGCCGCCTATTCCCTCGGCCGGGATCCCGTCGAGTTCGGTTTCGATCCCCATCGACTTCGCTGTTTCGGCGACGTTCTTTGGGCCGACGTCGAGGTCGAGCTGGGCGAAGACGGTGTTGTCGGATGCGACGGTCGCCTGCTCGAGATTGACCCTGCCCAGGTAGCCCTCATCGGCGGTGTGGACTTCCCAGTGCCCCCACTTCGGCAGGTCGAGGTCCAGCGGTTTCGACACGTAGTAGGTGGAGTAGGGGTCGATGCCCTGCTTGAGCGCGGTGGTGAGGACGAACATCTTGAACGTCGACCCCGGTTGGCGGTGGCCCTGGGCGGCGAGGTTGAACTGGCTGACGTTGTAGCTCGAGCTCGAGACCATCGCCCGGATGTAGCCGGTGTCGGGTTCGATCGAGACCAGCGCCGAGGCAGGGTCTTCGGAGTAGGGAAGGGTCGAGTGGACCGCTTCCAGCCCGACCCGCTGCAGCTTAGGGTCGAGCGTCGTGTAGACGCGAAGGCCGCCCTGGCGGACGGTGTTGACGCCGTACTTTTCGATCAGCTTGTCCTCGACGTAATCGAAGAAGTAGGGCTGGTGGCGCTTGAAGTAGGTGTCGGAGAAGTTCAACTCGAGCCCGCGCTGCTCGCCCTCGAGCGCCCGGCGTTCGGAGATGTAGCCGAGTTCCCCCATCTTCGCCAGCACCTCGTTGCGTCGTTCAAGGGCGCCCTTCGGGTTGAGGATCGGGTTGTATTCCGACGGCGCCTGCGGCAGGCCGGCCAGCAGCGCCGATTGCTCGAGGGTCAGCTTCCAGACCGGTTTCGAGAAGTAGATCTGGGAGGCGGCCTGTGCTCCGACCGCGGTGCTGCCGTTGACCGTCCCGTAGGAGGCGGTGTTCAGGTACTTGCCGAGGATGTTTTCCTTGCTGTGCTTCTGCTCGTATTCGTCCGCGAGCTTGGCCTCCTGGATCTTTCGTTCGAGATCCCGCTTGGGATCGGTGATGCAGAGGTCCCGCATCAGCTGCATCGTGATCGTCGAGCCGCCCTGGACGACCTTCCCCGCCTCGACGTTCTTGGCCAGCGCTCGCAGCGCGCCCTCGACGTCGACCCCGCCGTGTTCGTAGAAGCGCTGGTCCTCGATCGCGACCGTCGCGTACTTGAGGTCGTTCGGGATGCGCTTGATCGAGACCGGGCTCCGGGCCTCGTCGGAGGCGATGTAGCCGAGGCGGTTGCCGTCGCCGGAGAAGAGGACCGAGTTGCCTCCGCGGTCGATCGGTTTGCAGTCGGCGAGAGGTGGCGCCTTTGCGGCGACGTTGAGGACCCAGGAGGCGATGCCGATCGTCAGGACCGCGAGCAGGGCAACCGCCGCCGCGGAGACGAAGAGGATCTTGCTGCGGGCCCCGCCGCGTCGGCGGGCGCGGCGTTGGCGCGCTGTCATCGGAAAAAGGGTACTTCGACGTGGGGCCTCGCTCAGGCCTGTGTGTCCCCAACCGAGTGGTTGTGGACCACCCCTTCGACCAGCAGCTGGTTTGGGATCACGACCGCGCTGGCGTCGCCGGGGTCGACGTAGGTGTAACCGAGGGTGATGTCGATCACCCGGCCTTCGATGTCTTCGAAGGAGATCCGGTCGCCGATTTTGATCGGCTGCGAGATCGCGAGCTGAACGCCGGCGACGAGGTTGCCGAGGGTGTGCTGGGCGGCGAAGCCGATGATCGCGGCGGCGACGGCGGTCGAGGCGAGGATGCCCGTCGCGATCTGGTTGAGCTCGGTGAACTGGGCGAGCGCCAGGGCCGCGACGACGACGATCGCGACCAGGACAAGCACCCGGCGCAGGAAGCGGAGCCTCGTTCTGGTCGAGCGCGAGACCTGTGAGACTGCCGGCGGCATGGAGGCAAACCTACCCCCAAAGCCGAGCTTCCCCTACTCCAACTGGGGGCCGGCCGCGGCACTCTTCGGGGTCGTCCTCGCCCTCGCGGTCGGACTGATTCTCGGGATCCCGGCGGTAATCATCGACCACCCGAACAGCGAAGGCGACCTGAGCAGCACCGCCAATGCCTTCGTCCAGCTCGCCACCGCGATCGGCTTCCTGATCGTGCCGATCGCGATGGCGTCGAGGGGAGGCGTGCCGCCCGAGGAGGCCCTGAGGCGCCTCGGGCTGCGCAGCTTCAACGTCCGCTCGGCCGCCCTCTGGATGTTCGTGGCCGTCGTCTCCTATCTCGCGATCGCGGTCTTCTACGCGAACGTGATCGGGGAACCGAAGCAGAAGGACATCGCCGAATCGTTCGGGACGCTCCCGGTCCAGTTCCTGCTGATCGTCGTCGCGGCGCCGGTCAGCGAGGAGGTCTGTTTCCGGGGAATGCTCTACGGCGGCCTGCGGGAGCGGCTGCCGCGCTTCGCCGCGGCCCTGATCGGCGGCCTGATCTTCGGCGGCCTTCACGCGCTGACCGGGCTCAGCGCGGTGCCGCCGCTGATGGTGTTCGGAGTGGTCCTCTGCCTGCTCTATGAGAAAACCGGCGCGATCTGGCCGGGGATCATGCTGCACATGCTCAACAACACCTTTGCCTTGCTGGGCCAGTAGCCGCACGGCCGATCCTTAGGGCACAATGTCGCCCGCATGCGACGCCTGCTCCCCCTTCTCGCCGCCGCGGCGGTGTTGGCTCTGCCGCCTTCCGCGCTCGCCGCGAAGAAGAACGGCGCCGCCGACGCGGTGCCGAAGGCGACGGTGAAGATCGAGATCGGGCACCTCCACGGAGGCAGGGCGAGGATCATGAGCACGGTGCCGGTGATCGGGACGGTGAGCCCCTACGCACCGGGCCAGGCGGTCGAGGTGAGCTTCTTCCTGAACGGCAAGCGGATCCAACACCGGAGCGTCAGGGTGAGGAAGGGGAAGAGGGGCAGCGGCGCGTTCCGGGCGAGCATCAGGATCGACGGCGCCGGCAAGTACGCGGCGAGCGCCCGCCACGACCCGACCGCCCGGCTCGGCGGCGACGGCACCCGGCGCAAGAGCTGGCGGGTCAGCTTCCCGGCCCTTCACCAGGGAAAGTGCGGCGACGTCGTCGTCGGCTTCAAGAAGGCGATGCGGAAGATGGGCTACGTCGCCAACAGCGGCCGCTGCTTCGGCGGCAAGACCGCGCGCGGTGTGCTCGCCTACCGCAAAGTGAACGGGATGGCGCGCAGCTACCGCGCCGGCAAGGGCCTGGTCAAGCGTGCCTTCGCAGGGCGCGGTGAATACAGGGTCCGCCACCCGGACGCCGGCGAACACCTCGAGGCGCCGCTCTCGAAGCAGGTCCTCGTCTTCGCCGACGGCGACAAGGCGAAATGGGTCTACCCGGTCTCCTCCGGAAAGTCGTCGACTCCGACGGTGACCGGCCACTTCACCTTCATCCGGCAGGAACCGGGCTACAACTCCGAGGGCATGTACTTCTCGTTCTACTTCTACGGCGGCTACGCGGTTCACGGCTACGACTCGGTGCCGGACTATCCGGCGAGCCACGGCTGCATCCGTACCTTCATCGCCGACCAGCCCGAGATCTACGACCGAATCAACTTCGGCGAGAGCATCTTCATCTTCTAACTGGTCCGGCGGAGGGGCCGCCACTGGTCCTGTCATCGCAGCTGCCGGCCGCCGTAATCTTCCCGCGGTGATCTCCGAGCGGGCATTTCAGGCGATCCTGGCCGTCACCGCCGCCTTCCACATCGTGCTCGGAGTGCTGGCGCTGGTGGCGCCCGACACCTTCTTCGACCAGATCGGCCACTACGGGGTCGAGAACTCCCACTACGTCGGCGACGTCGGCGCCTTCTACCTCGCCGCCGGCGTCGCCCTCGCGATCTCGATCGTCCGGCCGGCATGGCGGGCGCCGCTGCTCTGGCTCGGCGGCCTCTGGTACGGCTTCCACGCGATCAACCACCTGTTCGACACCGGCGAAGCGAAGAGCGAGGCGCGCGGCTGGAGCGACGCCCTGCTGCTCGCGGTGGGCGCGATCGGCGCCTGCTGGCTGGCGAGGGTCGCGGAACGGCTCGAAGCCCGGTGAGGGTATTCGTCGCCGGTGCCTGCGGGGCGATGGGCCGACCCCTGGTCCGCGAGCTGGTGGCCGCCGGGCACGAGGTCACCGGAACGACCCGGCGCGAGGAGCGGGCCGAGGGGATCCGCGCCGCCGGCGCCCGCGCCGCGGTCTGCGACGTCTTCGACACCGACGCCCTCGCCGATGCCCTCGCCGAGGCGAGCCCCGAGGTGGTCGTTCACGCGCTGACCGCGCTCCCCGACCGGATCGAGTGGAAGGCGAAGGAGGACCCGCTCGCCGCGACCAACCGGCTGCGCGAAGAGGGAACCCGCAATCTCATCGCCGCCGCCCGCGCCGCCGGGGCGCGCCGCGTCGTCGGCGAGAGCGTCGCCTTCCTCTACGAGCCCAGCGGCGAGTGGGTCAAGGACGAGGACTCGCCGCTGTTCACCGGGGCCCCGGGTCGTCCCGGTGAGGCCGTCGCCGCCCTCGCCGACCTCGAGGGCCAGGTCCTGGAGGCCGAGGGGATCGAAGGGGTCGTCCTCCGCTTCGGCTGGTTCTACGGGCCCGGGACGAGCTACGCCTCCGATCGCGCCCAGGCGGAGGACTTCCGCCGGCGGCGGTTCCCGATCGTCGGCAAGGGCACCGGCGTCTTCTCCTTCATCCACGTCGAGGACGTCGCCAGGGCCACTGTCGCCGCCGTCGAGAGCGCCGTCACCGGCGTCCTCAACGTCGTCGACGACGACCCGGCGCCGCAGCGCGAGTGGGCCCCCGTCTACGCCGAGGCGGTCGGCGCGAAGAAGCCCCGCCGCGTCCCGCTGTGGCTGGCGAAGCTGATCGCGGGCCCGGTCGCCCTCAACGCGGTCGAGCTTCGCGGCGCCTCGAACGCCCGCGCCAAGCGCGAGCTCGGGTGGGAGCCTCGCTTCGCGAGCTGGCGCCAGGGCTTCCGCGACGGGCTCGGCTGAAGCCTCCTCCGTAGGATTCGCGGCCCATGGGAGCACCCGACCTCGATGCCGCGAAGAGCACCCTGCTCGCCGAGCTGCGCGAGCACTCGCTCGTTGTCGGCGAGGTGACGCTGTCGAGCGGGACCGTCGCCCAGTACTACGTCGACGCCCGCCGGGCGCTGCTCCGCCCGCCCGGGTTCCTCGCCGCGGGGGAGCTGATCGCGGCTGCGGCCGCGGAGGCCGGCGCCATCGCGGTCGGCGGCCCGGCGACCGCGGCGATCCCGCTCGCCTGCGCCGCGATAGCGGTCGGAGCCGGCTCCGACCTGTCCGGCTTCTTCGTCCGCGGCCAGCGCAAGGAGCATGGCCTTCAGCGCTGGGTCGAGGGCCCGGTCGGCCCCGGCGACCGCTGCCTCGTCGTCGAGGACACGGTGACGAGCGGCGGCTCGACGGTCGCCGCCCTCGAGCGGATCCGCGAGGAGGGCCTCGAGATCGCCGGCGTACTCGCGGCGGTCGACCGGCTCGCCGGCGGCGGCGAGGCGATCGAAGCGGCCGCCGGCGCTCCGTTCCGCGCCCTGGTCACGATCGACGAGCTCTATCCCGACCGACCGGACAGGAGTTGATGCCATGGAGCCCGATGCGATCGAGATCCGCGTGGTCGGCTGCCTGATCGAGAAGCAGCGGACGACACCCGACGTCTACCCGCTCTCGGTAAACGCGCTGCGCCTGGCGTGCAACCAGGCGACGAACCGCGACCCGGTCGTCAGCTACGACGAGGAGACTGTGGGCGAGGCGCTGCGGCGTCTGGCCCTGCGCGGGTGGACCAGGCTCGCGAGCGGCGCCGGCAGCCGCGCCCGCAAGTACCGTCACCTCCTCGACGAGGCGCTCGACGTCGACCCGGCCGAAATCTCGCTGCTCGCAATCCTGATGCTGCGAGGGCCGCAGACCCCGGGACAGCTCAAGCAGCGCGCCGAGCGGCTCCACGCCTTCGAGAGCCTCCCCGCGGTTCACGAGGCGCTCGACCGGCTGGTCGGGCGCGGGCTCGTCGCCCGGCACCCGCGCCGCCCCGGCCAGAAGGAGGACCGCTACGAGCAGCTGCTCGGTTCGGGCGCGGTCGGTGATGTCGAGACGCAGCCGGCGGAGGACGGTGGCGGCGATGCCCCCGCGCCGGCGCCGGCCGGCGGATCCCCGGCCGAGGACCGCCTCGGGCGAATCGAACGCGAGGTCGCCGAGCTGCGCTCCCAGCTCGACACCCTGCAGGCCGAACTGGGCGGACGATGAGGTGGGCGCCGTCGATAGCCGCGCTGGTCGCCTGCGCGCTGCTGTTGCCGGCCGCGGCCGCCGCGCTCGAAGGGCCGCGGGCCGAATACCGCGAAAAGGTCGAGCCGATCTGCCGCGCGAACACCGAAGCCAACGACCACATCCTGCGCGGGGTGCGCTCCAACGTCCGCAAGGGGAAGTTGAAGCCGGCCGGTCGGCAACTGGTGAAGGCCTCGACCGCCTTCCACGGCGCGGTGGCCGAACTGAGGAAGGTGCCGCGCCCGGCGGCCGATGAGAAGCGCCTCACCGAATGGCTGGGCCAGCTCGCGAACCAGGCCACCCTGCTCCGGAGCGCCGGGAAGGCCCTGATCGCCGGCAACCGGCATCGTGCCGGGAGCCTCGTCACCCAGCTCTCGAACGGCGCGCGCAAGGCGAACGCTCTCGTCGTCAGCTTCGAATTCCGCGACTGCCGCCTCGACGCATCCCGTTACACCTGACGTAGGCTCAGGGGCGCCCATGCCACCGCAGACCCAGTACGCGAGGAGCGGCGAGATCGGCATCGCCTACCAGGTCGTCGGCGAGGGCGAGATGGACGTCGTGCTCGCGTTCCCCTTCGTCTCCCACCTCGACCTCGTATGGGAGAGCCCCGCGATGGCCGGCTTCGTCGAACGGCTGAGCTCGTTCGCGCGGGTGATCCTCTTCGACCGGCGCGGGGTCGGCCTCTCCGATCCCCTCTCCGCGCCGGCGACGCTCGAGGAACGGATGGACGACGTCCGGGCGGTGATGGACGCGGCCGGCTCCGAGCGCGCGGCCCTGATCGGCGTCTCCGAGGGGGGGACGATGTGCATGCTGTTCGCCGCCACCTACCCGGAGAGGACCTCGGCGCTGATCCTCTGCGGGGCGATGGCGAGGTCGACCTGGGCCGAGGACTATCCCTGGGCTCCCGAGAGGGATGCCGCCGAGGAGGCGCTCAACGAGCTGCTGGCGCCGATGTGGGGCCAGGGCGCGTCGATCGACATCTTCGCGCCGAGCCACGCCGACGACCCGCAGGCGCGCGAGTACCAGGCGCGCTACGAGCGCCAGGCCGCGAGCCCGATCCGCGTCCAGCGGTTCTTCGAAATGTTCCTCGACCTCGACGTCCGCGACGTGCTGCCGCTGATCCAGGCCCCGACCCTGGTCATGCACCGCCGCTACGACCACGCCGTCAACGTCCGCGCCGGGCGCTGGCTCGCCGAGCAGATCCCCGGCAGCCGCTACATCGAGCTCGACGGCGTCGACCATGCTCCCTGGGCCGGCCCGGACAGCGAGCGGGTGCTCGACGAGATCGAGGAGTTCCTGACCGGCGTACGGCCGGGGCCGAAGGCCGACCGGGTGCTGGCGACGGTCCTGTTCACCGACATCGTCGACTCGACCAGTCTCGCTACGGAGATCGGGGACAGCCGCTGGCGAGAGGTCCTGGAGCAGCACCAGGCTCTGGTCCGCCGGGAGCTCGAGCGATTCGGCGGGCGCGAGATCAAGACGACCGGGGACGGGTTCCTGGCGACCTTCGACGGCCCGACCCGCGCCGTCGAGTGCGCGCGGGCGATCGTCAGCGAGGTGCCCTCGCTCGGGATCGAGGTGAGGGCCGGGATCCATACCGGCGAGGTCGAGCTGATCGGGGACGACGTCGGCGGGATCGCCGTCCACGTCGCCGCTCGGATCGCGGCCATCGCCGAGGGTCGCAGCGTGCTGGTGTCGCGAACCGTCCGCGACCTCGCGATCGGGTCGGGGATCGAGTTCGACCCGTGCGGCCGCCATGAGCTGAAGGGCGTGGCCGAGGAATGGGAGATCTACACCGTTACCGCGACGCCGCTCTCCGCCACCAAGGCGCCCTGACAGCCCGCCGAGGCGCAGGGCTCCGGCATCGGGAACAGGCGCAGGAAGCGGGCGACCTCGCGCCGTCCGCCCTCGATCGCCAGCGCGCCGGACTCGAGCGCGGCATCGAGCGATACCTCGCCGGTGATCAGCGCCGCGAGCTCGGCCGGCCCGCCCTCGATCGCCACCGCCGGCTCCTGGGCGGCGCCGCGGCGGAGCCCAATCTCACCCGCGTCGACCGACACCGTGAACCGGTCGCCGTCGACTCTGAGCTCGTAGACGGCGCTGATCTCGCCGGCCCGCTCGGGGTCGAACAGCGAGCGCAGGGCAAGCGCGATCGAGTCGATGCCGATCCGGGTGCCGGCAGGCTGAAGCGGGGAGCGGGCGCCCCAGGCTCCGAGCCGGGTGACCACCGGCTCGAGCTCGGCTCCCCACTCGGTCAGCTCGTAGACCGATGAGCCCGCCGGCGGCGCCAGCTTGCGGCGACGGATGACCCCCGCCCCCTCGAGCTCGCGGAGGCGCTCGGAGAGTATGTTGGGGCTGGCCCCCGGAAGCCCCGCTCGGATTTCCGTGAAGCGCTTCGGGCCGAGCAGGAGCTCGCGTACAACCAGCAGCGCCCAGCGCTCTCCGACCACGTCGAGGGCGAAGGCGAATCGGCATGCATCGCCGTAGGAGCGCATCGTTGCCACGGGCGGAGTGTATGCCGACTGGTACAAATTTGCAACCTGGTAGTCCTTTTTCAGGAGTATTTGCTAGGGTGCGCGAATGACCGCAGCCGAAGACCGCCGCCGCTGGCTCGCCCTCTACGTCCTCTGCACCGGGGTCCTGATGATCGTCCTCGACGTCACGATCGTCAACGTCGCGCTGCCCTCGATCCAGGAGGACCTCGACTTCGCCCCGGAGGACCTGCAGTGGGTCCTGACTGCCTACGCGATCACCTTCGGCGGCTTCCTGCTG
>DASXBC010000041.1:0-3513 GCA_036406355.1 Solirubrobacterales bacterium
CTGCTTCTCGACGAGCTCGGCCTCGACACGATCGCGGTCTGCGGCAATTCGATCGGCGGGTGGACGGCCCTGGAGCTGGCGAAGCTCGGTCGGGCGAGCTGCGTCGTCGCTCTCTCTCCAGCCGGGCTCTGGCAGCGGGAGTCGCGCTACCGCCGCTTCCGATTCCTGACGGACCACTACGCCATCCGCCTCGCGCCGCGGCTGGTCAATAGCGCGCTTCGCACCGGTCCCGGCCGGCGGCTGGTCCTCGGGGAGGTTCTCGATAAGCCGGAGAAGCTGACCGACCCGGAGGCCATCGGCTTCGTATCCGACTTCGCCGCGGTCACCGACATCAGGGCACATCTGCGGGCCTGGCGGGGTCAGCGTTTCGAGGGCGGGGAGGACCTGGCCATGCCGGTCACGATCGCCTGGGGCGCACGCGATCGGCTCATACCGCCTTCAAAGAGGTCGAGGGACGGCCTTCCTCCGCAGACTCGCTGGTTCGAGGTCCCGGGCTGCGGACACGTCATGGCCTGGGACGGTCCCGAGCGGGTCGCCGCCACGATCCTCGAGGGAACCGCCGAGACTAAGTCGCCGGTCTACGCCGCTCGCTAGGTCTGGATCAGGGGAGCAGGTCGTCGGATCGCCAGGCCTCCCGGCCGGCACGGAAGACAGCCGCGACCAGCGGGACACCCGGGCGATAGACGAAGTCGATGTACGAGGCGGCGTCGAGGACGATCGCGTCGGCTCGAGCGCCGGGGGTGAGCCGCCCGACGTCGTCCCGTCGCAGGGCGTTGGCGCCTCCCAACGTGGCGGCGGCCAGGGCCTCGTCCACGGTCATACCCATGTCCCGGACGGCGAGCGCGATGCAGAGGCCCATCGAGGTCGTGTTGCTCGAGCCGGGGTTGGTGTTGGTGGCGATGGCAACGCGCGCCCCGGCGTCGATCATCCGGCGCGCATCCGGGTAGGGCTGTCGCGTTGAGAAATCGGTGGCGGGGAGAAAGGTCGCGACCGTCTCGCTCCCCGCCAGGGCCTCGACGTCCGCGTCGTCGAAGTAGGTGCAGTGATCGACGGAGGCCGCCTCCAGCTCCACCGCCAGCTGGATCCCCGGGCCCTGACCGAGCTGGTTGCCGTGCACCCGCAGCTCGAGTCCGGCGGACCGGCCGGCCTCCAGGACCGCACGGGACTGGTCGGCGTCAAAGGCGCCCACCTCGCAGAAGACGTCGATCCAGCGGGCCACCGGCGCGCACGCCTCGAGCATCTCGCCGCAGACGAGCTCGACGTAGTCATCCGCGCGGCCCTCGTACTCGGGCGGAACCGCATGGGCCCCGAGGAAGGTGACGTCGTCGGTCAGTCCGGTGGCGACCTCGCAGAGGCGCCGCTCGTCCACCACGTCGAGCCCGTAGCCCGACTTGATCTCCAGATGGGTGATCCCGGCCCGCAGCCCCTCGGCCCGGCGAGCGTCCGCGAGGGCCCGCAGCTGATCGTCGCCGGCGGCGCGGGTCGCGTCCGTCGTGACCCGGATCCCGCTCGCCTCGTAGGGCCTCCCCGCCATGCGAGCCGCGAACTCCTCCGAGCGGTCCCCGGCGAAGACCAGGTGGGTGTGGCTGTCGACGAACCCCGGGATGACGCAGCGGCCGCCGGCGTCGAAGCTCGCGTCGGCCTGGGCCTCCGCCGGCCCGAAGGCCGCGACACGATCGTCATCGAAGACAAGGGCCGCGTCCCGGACGATCCCCAGCGGCCCCTCCCCGGCTTCCGGGTCGTTGGTGACCAGCAGGCCGATGTTCTCCATGGCCAGCGAGCTCAACCCGGCAGCGCTCCGATCGCGTCGCGAAGCCCGGCGGCCACGTCGAGGTCGAGGTGGGAGCCGTCCCGCACCACGAAACGGCCTCCCGTCATCACGTCGCGCACGTCCGCCGCGCTCGCGGCGAAGACCGCCGACTCGAGGGCGTGGTCGGCCGATGTCCCGGCGAGGCGCACGCCGTCGAGGCCGACGCAGACGAGGTCAGCCAGCGCCCCGGGCTCGATCCGGCCACCCTCCGGCCAGCCGATGCTCTCGTAGCCGCCCGCGGTTGCGGCGTGCAGCAGCTCGGCAGCGGAATGCCCCCCGCGCAGGCCCGTCTCGAGCCGCTGGTCCAGCTCGACTGCCCTCGCCTCCTCGAACATGTCGATCGCCGCATGTGAGTCGGTGCCGAGGCAGAGCCCGACCTGGGCCTCGGTCAGGCGGCGGGCCGGCCCGACGCCGTCGGCCAGGTCCCGCTCGGTCGTCGGGCAGAGACAGACGCGGCAGCCGTTGCTCCCGAGCGAGTCGAAGTCGTCGTCGGCCGGATGGGTCGCGTGGATCGCGGTGAAGCGCTCGGTCAGTGCGCCGGCCTCCGCGAGCAGGGCCGTCGGGCTGGTTCCGTACGCCGCCCGGCAGTCCTCGTTCTCCGCGGGCTGCTCGGAGACGTGGGCGTGGAGCGGCCAGGAGCGCTTGGCGGCGAAGGTGGCGACGGCCGCTGCGGCCTCCGGGTCCACGGCCCGGACGCTGTGGATCGCGGCCCCGAGCCGTGCGGCGTCGTCAGGCTCGAGCCCCGCCACCCGCTCGGTCCAGGCATCGGCGCTGCCGTCGGAGAAGCGGAGCTGGGCGCCTTCGGGCTCTCGGTCGATCCCGCCGTGGAGGTAGCAGGTGTCGAGCAGGGTGATGCGGATCCCGGCGTCGCGCGCCGCCTGGATCACCGCCTTTCCCAGGGCGTTCGGATCCTCGTAGCGCCCGCCGCCGGGGCCGTGGTGGAGGTAGTGGAACTCGCCCACCGCCGTGATCCCCGCGAGAGCCATCTCGCCGAAGGTCGCCCGGGCGAGGGGGCGGTAGAGATCGGGATCGATCGCCTCGGCCAACTCGTACATGCGCTGGCGCCAGGTCCAGAAGTCGCCTCGCTCCGACTGGGCACGGCCGCGCAGCGCCCGCTGGAAGGCGTGCGAGTGCGCGTTGGCCAGGCCGGGGATCGCCAGGCCGGCCAGCGCGGCCGCCTCGGGCGGCGGCTCCTGAACACCCGTCTCGATTGAGGAGATCCGGTCTCCCTCCAGGCCGATCACGACCCCGGCCTCGGCGCGATCGCCACCCATCCAGGCGAGCTCGCACCACACGGCATCCGGCGAGCGATCGATCACGACCCGGCCTCCTCGTTGATCCGAGCGACGCGGTGCAGGAACTCGTCGCGCTGGTGGCGGTCGAACTGGTCCCACGTCGCGAAGCTCCGGGGGTCGGCGCGGTCGACGAAGAGCACGCCGTCGAGGTGGTCGACTTCGTGCTGGAAGGTGCCGGCGGTCAGGCCGCGCTTCGTCTCCTCGTGCTCGGTGCCCTCGCGATCCAGGTAGCGGACCCGGACCGCCATGTGACGCTCCAGGTTGCCTCGCAGATCGGGCACCGACAGGCAGCCCTCGTTGATCTCGATCGCCTCGTCGCCGACCGGCTCGAGCGTCGGATTGATGATCACCGTCAGGGGGACCGGCGGCTTGTACGGGTAGCGGGGATTTCCCTCCTCGACCTCGACG
>DASXBC010000042.1:0-3902 GCA_036406355.1 Solirubrobacterales bacterium
CTGGTCGTCGAGGGAGAAACGAAGTCGGCGACCGTGACAGTGCAGGGGGGCCGGATCCTGCACCTGCCGGGCGGCGAGATGCAGGTCCTCGAAAAGGGGCCGCGGCGGGCGCCCCCGATCGTGCTGCTCCACTGCTACACGTGCTCGATCGCGTGGTGGCAGCGGATGATCCCCCCGCTCGACCGCGATCACAGGGTCGTCGCGGTCGACCTCCGCGGCTTCGGCGGCTCCGAAAAGCCGGGCTCCGGATATTCGATGCCCGAGCAGGCGGCCTTCGTCGCCGAAGCGTTGAGGCGACTCGGCGTGAGGGGTGCGACCGTCGTCGGACAGTCGCTGGGAGGCACGGTCGGGACCGCGCTCACCGAAATCCCGGGCGGCTACGTCAAACGGCTGGTGATCATCGACCAGGCACCGGAAGAACGCTTCTCGAAGGGACTCGGGTTCACCGCCGAACTCAGCACGACGCCGGTGATCGGTCCGGCGCTCTGGCGAGTGATTCCTGACTCGGCGATCAAGGAAGGGCTCGAGGTCGCCTTCGCGCCGGGCTACGAGGTCCCGGACGAATTTGTCGACGAATTCAACCGGATGACCTACACCTCCTATGACTCCGACGGCGCCGAGGGGGACTACATGGACGAAGAGCCGCTCGATCGCAGAATCGAACGAGCGGGAACCCCGCTGCTGGCGATCTTCGGCTCCGAAGACCAGGTCTACGAATCGAAGCCGGCGCTGGCCGCCTACGCCAGGGTGCCCGGGGCGCAGACGGTCCTGATCCCGGGTGCGGGGCACTCGCCTAACGTCGAGAAGCCCGCCCGGACCGCCGCCCTCGTGCTCAGGTTCGCTCGCGCCGGGGCGGCGGAGAGCGGAGAGGGTGGGATTCGAACCCACGAGGCGGGTTAACCCCGCCCACGCGATTTCCAGTCGCGCTCCTTAAGCCACTCGGACACCTCTCCAGGGCGCGCCCCCAAGGGTATCCGCCCCCGGCTCAGCGACGGGCCGAGAAGAACTCGCGAAGGAGCGCCGCGCACTCGTCCTCGAGCAGGCCCGCCGTCACCCGCGGCCGGTGGTTGAGAGCGGGATCCGCGAGCACGTCAAGGACGCTGCCCGCGGCGCCCGCCTTCGGGTCGGCGGCGCCGTAGACGACCTCGGGAATCCGAGCGAGGACGATCGCCCCGGCGCACATCGCGCAGGGCTCGAGGGTCACGAAGAGGGTCGCCTCCGACAGTCGCCAGCCGCCGAGTGCCTCGGCGGCGGCCCGGATCGCGAGGATCTCGGCGTGCGCGGTGGGGTCGCGGCGCAGCTCACGCTCGTTGCCCGCCGAGGCGAGGGCCTCGCCGTCGCGGGCGACGACGGCGCCGATCGGCACGTCGCCGTGCGCCTCGGCCTCGCGGGCGCGCTCGATCGCCAGCCGCATCATTCGCTCGTCGGGCATGGCCTCGGAGTATCCGCGACGGACAACTTCTCCGAGATAGCGGTGTTTTGTGGCAAGCTCGTTGGAATCGCCCATGTTGCGCCGCATATCCATCTCGACTGCCGTAGCCGGCCTGCTCATCTGCGCTGCGGTTGCGGCACCCGCCGGCGCCGCAACCGGCCTCTCGCAGGCCCACGGATTCGCCCCGCACGAGGTCGTCGTCAAGTTCGAGGGCGAAGCCCGGGGCCGGGCGGTGACCCTGCCCGCCGGCGTCGGCGTGCGCGCGGCAGCGAACGCACTGCGCGACAACCCGCGGGTTGATTACGCCGAGCCGAACTACCTTGCGACAGCCTCCGAGCTTCCCTTCGAAGGGATCCCCAACGACCCCGGCGTGCTCGACGCGATGCCCAGCAGCACCGCGGGCGGGTGGGTGAGCAAACAGTGGAACTTCCTTCCCTGGGAGAGTGACGCGAGCAACGACTTCCCGACCTCGAACGGCGGCATCGACGCGCTCGGCGCCTGGCGGCACCTGCTGGAAGCGGGAAGGCCGGGAGCCCAGGGGGTCAGGGTGGCGGTGCTCGACACCGGGATCGCCTACCACTCGAAGGGCAAGGAGTTCCGGCGCAGCCCTGACTTCACCGCCGGCCAGTTCGTCAAAGGCTATGACTTCGTCGCCAACGACCGGCTGCCGATGGACGAAAACGGCCACGGCACCCACGTCGCCGGCACGATCGGCGAGAAGACCAACAACGGCATCGCGCTGACCGGCCTGGCCTATCGGGCCGGGCTGATGCCGGTCCGGGTCCTCGACCGCTACGGCAGCGGCCAGGCCGACGACATCGCCCGCGGGATCCGGTTCGCGGTCGACCACGGCGCCAACGTGATCAACATGAGCTTCAACTTCGGCTGCCACAAGAAGGTCCCGGTGATCAACGAAGAGCTGCGCCGCGCGAACCGGATGGGGGTCGTCACCGTGGCCTCGATCGGCAACCTCGGAGCTGAGTCCTGCGTCTCCCCGCCCGCCACAGGCCCGGGGGTGATCGGGGTCGGCGGCACCACCGAGGGTGGCTGCCTCGGCGCCTACTCGCTGATCGGCAAGGGCGTCGACGTCGTCGCCCCCGGGGGCGGCACCCCGGTCGCCGGCTGTCCATCGGTCCTGACCGGCCCGATCTACCAGGTCACGATCAAGGGCGGGGACCCGAGCGAATTCGTCGAGCCGGGGGACTACGTCGGGACCTCGATGGCCGCAGCCCACGTCACCGGAGTCGCGGCGATGATCCTCGCCTCGGGCGTGCTGCCCCCGAAGCTGAAGGGGGCGAAGCTCGTCGCCGCGGTCCAGGCCCGGCTCGAAGGGACGGCGCGCAGCATCGGCCTGCCGCGGATCGAGCAGGGCGCCGGGCTGATCGACGCCTCCCGCGCGACCGACCCGTCCGACTGAGCGGCCCGCTAGGTCGTATGCACGATCATCACGCTGCAGGGGGCGTGATGGGAGATGTTGTTGGGGACGCTGCCGAGGATGAACCGGCGCGCCCCGGTCATCCCTTTGTTGCCGACGACGACGAGGTCGGCGTCGACTTTTTCCGCGGTGTTGATGATCGCGTCGGAGGGATCGCCCTGGACCGGGTGGATGTGGACCTCGACCCCTTCCTTGCGAGCCGGCGCCGCCGCCGCTTCGAGGGTCAGGTTGACGTCCTCGCTGGGGCTGATCTCGTACTGGACGTCCGCCGGGGCGTCGCGCTGCTCGGATGCGATCCGGCTCTTGGAGACCGGTTCGAAGGCGCTGACGATGTCGAGCTCGGCCCCTGCCAGCTTCGCCAGCTCCGAGGCCCTCGCAACGGCCTGGGAGGCGGTGTCAGATCCGTCGGTCCCCACCACGATGCGTTTGAACAAGCCGGCCTCCGTCCTGGTCGCTGAACGCGGTGATACTAACGCCCGGCATGACGGGCGGGCAGGCCCCGGAAGCCGTCGCCGAGTATCTCCGTCGGGGTGGTCGCGAGGCGGACGATCGCGATCACCATCGAGGCGGCGAGGCAGAGGACGAGCAGGATCAGCCCGAATTTCCACAGGGTCGGCACGACCGCAGGATAGGCTGGAGAGATGGACAGGGTCGCCGACGGAGTCTGGCGGTTGAAAGGCGACGCGCGCGGCCTGATGAACATCTACTTCCTCGAGGACGGCGACGGCTATGTCCAGTTCGAGGCGGGAACCAAGGCGATGGCGAAGTCGGCCCGAGCCGAGGCCGGGCGGCTCGGCGGCCTGAAGCGGGTTGTCCTTTCCCACGCCCATGCCGACCACCGCGGCGCGGCGCCGTCGATGGGCGTCCCCGTGCACTGCCATCCCGACGAGGTCGCCGACGCCGAAAGCGACGCCGCCATCCCCCCCTACTTCGACCTCTCGCAGCTGCCGGTGGCGCCGGTGCGCTGGATCTACCCGTTCCTGCTGCGGCGCTGGGACGGCGGTGCGGTGAGGATCGACGGCACAGTCTCGGAGG